>JBBQRJ010000430.1:0-4506 GCA_038214955.1 Aggregatilineales bacterium
CCTGCTCCCCAACATTCCATCGCGTAGGGACAACGCCTGCGTTGTCCGCTGCGGACGATGCGGGCATCGTCCCTACAGATTGTCCGCGCATACGCCATGTCAACCAGCGCGTGAACGCGATTGCTTGAAACCACGACACCCCCTCTCGCGGATGGTTGGCAAACTTGAATCCCTGCTCATTCATCGGCTGCTTGCGGTATGTGGCGTCTAAACCGTCCCACCACTCGTCGCGCTCGAAACCATCCGGCGCATCGAGGAACGTTTGAAACTGCATATACGTGATCGGGTATTTGGCTATCCAGAAGCGCTCAAGCGTGAGCGTCGTTTGCGTCTCATCCTCACCGTAAATGAACTCTCCCGCCGGAATCTCTACCCAGTCGATGTCGGGCAGTCCATCAGGACGCAAACCAATACCGGGACGTAAGTCAGCAGCGTACACTCCCAACACGCGGTAAGCAGCAGCGCGTCCACGCGGGTCGGTTTCGGTCACTTTCTCGCCGGTGCTGGCAATCAGGATTTGTTGTGTCTCTGTACTCAACACGCCACTTGGATTGAATCGCTGCCAAGTTTGCAGCGCCAATTCGGGGGTCGCCTGCCCCAACCAGCGAACCACCCGCTCGGCATCGTTGGTGAATTCAGCCAGCATGAGCGCCGTTTCGCGCCACACACTCAGCTCCCACCATGCCGCCCCCAGCAGGGGGCGCGGATCGGCGTCGGCGTACATCTGCTGCGCCAGCGTCTTGGCGGCGAAGTATTCTTGCAGCAGTTGGTGGGCGAAGCGCACCTCATCGCCCTCCTGTGTCAGCAGAGTCGCGTCCAGCGCCGCTTGCAGTAAGTCAGCTTCGCCAGGAATGCTCTGCCGCTTGAGGATCGTGGTTTGTTCCGTTTGCATCTGGTTCGTCAACCCGGTTAAGAACGCTTCGAGGCGCTCACGATCCGGGAAAGTTTGCCCGCGAACATGGGCTTGTTTGGCTTCGCGCTGGTATAAATTGGTGACAAAGGCTTGATACAGTTCAGCCCGATTGCTCGGCAGCCGATCCTGCCGATTTAAGCTGCACAGCACCCGCGCCATGTAGGGATTGCGTGCCAACGGAATGAGCTTTGCGCCGCTCCACATCGCCCGCCACGCACGATCCCCGGTGACCGATGTATAATTTGGTATACCCGTTTTTTCCTGCCAGAAACGCAGCGATTCGCCTTTCGCCTGCACCTCCCGCCAATAGATGAATAAGTCCTCACTTCCGCCAATGCGCTCCCAGAACACCTGTCCACCCTCGCGCAAGTACTTGAGGATGAACTGGTGAATGGCGGGCAGTTCGAGGTCACGGACTTCTAGCCGCTCCAATTCGAGCGCGTCAAGGTCGTTGTGGTAGTCGCGCACCCGGCACGAGACAACGAAGGCGGGGACATTTTTCAGCGTTTCGCGCACTTCGGACACGAGGTCGCGTCCGGCGGCGCTGGTGCGCGGCATTTCGTTGAGTGCGTCACCGATCAAGACAAGGCGTTTATCCCGCAGCAAAGCCGCATAGTAGGGGTGTAGGTCGCCCATCTGCTGTTGAATAAAGACGGTGAATGTCTGTGGTTTCCCATCAGCATCGACCCCTTTGAAGGCGTTGAGGGGGACAAACACCGGGATACGGCTTAACTCCGCGTAGCGTTTGACGTAGGCGATCACAAGTCGGCGCAAGGTGAAACTCTTGCCCGCGCCCGGCTCACCGACGAGGACAACCCGATCACTCTGCATTAACCGCTCAAGGATATTAGGGACGTGCGTCGGTGCTTTCGTTTGTGGCGCATGATGATCGGCGTCAAGGTCAATCAAGAAGTCTCTAAACAGATCATCCAGATAGCTATCGCTCGAATAACGGGCTTCGACGGCGTGTGCCGCTATGATCTGCCGGGCATCCCCTTCGAGATCGACAAACATCTGTTCAAGGACATTCCCCTTCCAATCAGAATACAGCGTGTCCAGATATTTGCTGATCTTGGTGTCAAGGTTCGCCGGGTCTTCCTGCCAATGCGCGAGTTCAATCAAGAACTCCACCGCACTGGCATAGCGTTCAGCAGGTCGCTTGGCAGCGGCACGGCGCACAATCCGCAGGATTTCATCTGGCAAGCGGGGATGTGCGGGAAGTTCCATGTCAAGGTGCTGGCGCATCAGCCGTGCCGGGCTGGATAGGTCAAACGGAAACGCTCCGGTCAGCATTTCGTAGGCAATGATACCGAGGGCATAAATATCGGTCTGTGCTGTTGTGGGTTGATTGTCCCACTGTTCCGGCGACATGTATTTCTTCGTCCCGACCAGTTCCCCCGTCTCGGTGATCGACACATCTTCCTCCGGGCTAATCGCCAAACCGAAATCGCCCAAGAATAGATTGCCGTCCTGCACGAGAATGTTTTCCGGTTTCACATCTCGATGCACGACGCCAATCTTATGGGCAGCTTGGAGCGCTTCGGCAACCTGCCCTAAATAGCGCACCGTCTCCTGATCGGTAAATATCCTGCCCTGCATGAACTCGCGCAGCGTTTGCCCGGTGATGTAATCCATCACGGCGTAGAACTGTCCGCCCACCTCACCCCAATGCGTCGTGCGGATGATGTTCGGGTGATGTTTCAGACGACGTGCCAAGCTGATCTCATGCTTGAAGCGTTCGACGCGCTGTGCATTAGCGCTCACCTCGCGGGTCAACAGTTTGATTGCCACTTCGACGGTGCTTTTCGCATCAGGGAGTTGTTCCGTCGCCCGCCAGACTTCCCCATTCCCGCCCTGTCCCACTTTCTCGGCAAACACATAGCGCCCATCCAGCATTTCACCGATACGCGGCTCGAACGGGCGATCTTCTCGATCAACGGTTTGGAAACGGCGCACAACGTCAGATTGGCTCAACGCCTGCATCACCTGTTTTTCGAGATCGTCAATGCTGCTGAAAAAGGCGATTTGCTTATTCAGCACCAGAGCGCGAAAGGCGTCCAACTTGCGGCGGTTGTCGGGGTCAACTTCAATGTGATCGTGCATCACAGGGTGATCTTCTTTCATCACAAACGGCAGCACCAGCAGTTCGCCGCGTGCCTCCCGTTCCAGCGCCCGTTCATATTCCATCTGCGTGATCGAAATCTGCTTGGGATTGCGCGAATCCACCGGAACATAGCCGTAGCGCCAGCCCAACAGCAGAATGTAGATTTCTGCTTCATCCACCAGATCGAGCGAATAACGTATGCCATCCTTGCCCGTCGTGGAGTCCAAGTCCATGATGCGCGGCACCATCTGGAAACGGCTGATCACTTCCCCGACCCGCCGTCGGTGTTCGCCCAAATCTTTCGTCGTGCTGCTGACCATGACATCAATGCGGCGTTTATCGGGCGGCATAGGGTTGACTCCACTGGGTAACTACGACTGCTTCACGTTGACTCGTATCACAGATGGTAAAACAACCCTAACAATAACAAGAAAGCGAGGATTTAGACAGCACAATTCATGGTAAGATAGGTTATGCAAATGCCAATTTGCGAAAGTAATATCGCATGACGCGAATCGACGTATACTTAGAACAGAGGGTCGACTCACCCCACCTTTTTAGCCATGAGATGCAGCCCCTACCCATGAAACCAACCCCGATACCGCGCAAAATCTTGCACCTTGATCTGGATGCCTTCTACTGTGCGGTTGAAGAGCAGCGTGATCCCTCCTTGACGGGAAAAGCTTTTGCGGTGGGTGGACGCCCGGATGAGCGCGGCGTGGGCATCAGCGGGTTCAGCGACATCATCCGGCGGGGCAGCGACTTACCGAACAAGCCTCAACAGGACAAATAACCCCATGACCGACCTCACTCTGCAAGTTATCCACCCGACAGCGATTGTCGCACTCGACAGCCTCCCGTTGGATCGCAACCCGGCGGCGATCTACATCGCCAGCTTAAGCACCGAACGTTCGCGGATAGTCACGCAGCAGGCGCTCCGCTCGCTGGCATCCCTCATCACAGGCGAAGATGCTCACACAGCGGATTATCTCGCGCTCCCTTGGTCAGCGCTGCGCTATGCCCACACAGCGGCGCTGCGATCCCTGCTGGCAGAAAAGTACCGCCCCGCGACTGCCAACCGTCTTTTGAGTGCGCTCAAAGGGGTGCTGAAAGAGTGTTGGCGGCTGGGCATGATGAGCGCGGAGGAGTATGCCCGCGCCGTCGATATTCGCGGTGTGCGCGGCGAAACCATCCCTGCCGGACGTGAACTAGCACAGGGCGAACTGCTGGCGCTGGTGAATGCCTGTAAAGCGGATACCTCCCCTGCTGGCGTCCGTGATGCCGCCATCCTCGGTTTGCTCTACACCTGCGGATTGCGCCGAGCAGAACTGGTCGCGCTGGATGTCGAGGATGTCGATTTGGAAACGGGCAGGCTGCATGTCCGGGCGGGCAAAGGGCGCAAAGAACGCACGAGTTATGCGGCAGGTGGCGCATTGCAAGCACTGATCGACTGGCTGGCACTGTCGGGAATACATTCCAGCGCGTTATT
>JBBQRJ010000431.1:0-4496 GCA_038214955.1 Aggregatilineales bacterium
GAGGTTTTGCTGCTGCGTCAAATGGACGAACGGCGCTGGCATGTCCTCGTCGGCGGCAGACGGATTCTGCCCGGTACAAAACTCGTTTTCGGGGACACGGGTCTGACCGCTATCGCCGTCGAGATGTTAGAAGCATCCGAGCGCATCATCGAGTTCAACGAACCGATCAACGAACAGTTGAACAATCTCGGTGAAATGCCGCTCCCGCCCTACATCCACGCCCCATTGATCGACCCCGAACGCTACCAGACGGTCTACAGCCGTCAGCACGGGTCAGCCGCAGCACCCACCGCCGGGCTGCATTTCACGCCCGATTTACTGCTGCAACTGCGTGATAAAGGCGTGCTGTTCGCTCATTGCACCCTGCATATCGGCTTGGGAACGTTTCAGCCCGTCAAAGCGGAAGATATTCGGGATCATCACATTCACAGCGAACGCGCCATCCTCACGGCAGACGACGCCAACGTGATCAACAGGGCAAAATTAGCGGGCGGGCGCGTGATCGCCGTCGGTACAACCGTGACGCGCACGCTCGAAACGGCTGGCATTCTCAGCGAGGGCGGCGACCCCGCCCACCCTGATCAACCGTTAGAGGCGTGTCCGTGGCGTCCCGTAATCGCCTTTGACCGTGATACCAACCTCTTCATTTATCCCGGCTATCGCTGGCGTGTCGTTGATGCCATGATCACCAACTTTCACCTCCCTAAATCCAGCCTGATCATGATGATCAGCGCCTTTGCGGGGCGCGAAAACGTTATGAGCGCCTACGAGACAGCCAAACGTGAGGGCTACCGCTTCTTCTCGTTTGGCGACGCCATGCTGATCCTGTAGGGACAACGCCTGCGTTGTCCTTTTACTGCCTTCTTCTTGGCTTTTCCCGCCATTGACGTTCACGCGCCGCGCCTTTACAATACCTTTTCTTAAAGTTTGCCAATTTTCCCCGTAGTTCGCCCTAGCGGATACGGTGGTAAGCGAAGATTGGAGTCTCTCGCATGTACGCAATTGTTCGTTTGTCTGGCGGAAAACAACACCGCGCAGAACCCGGTAAGTTCGTTGATGTTGAACGCCTTCCCAACCCTGTCGATGAAGCGATTGTCTTGACCGATGTCCTACTCGTAGGCGACGGTGATAACACGCAGGTGGGTATGCCCAACGTCACGGGTGCAACCGTCACGGCGACGGTGGTCGCGCAGTTCCGCGCCCCGAAGATCATCGTTTTCAAGTATCGTCACCGCACCAAGTATCGTCGCAAGCGCGGTCATCGCCAATACTATACCCGTCTCCGCATTGATGAGATTACGGTTTAAGGGGGGTTTAAAAAATGGCACATAAAAAAGGCGGCGGCAGTAGCCGCAATGGTCGTGATAGTAATTCGCAGCGTTTGGGTGTGAAGCGGTTCGGCGGCGAGCTTGTTGCTTCCGGTACCATCATCGTCCGCCAGCGTGGGACTAAGTTCCGACTTGGCAACAACGTCATGATGGGCAAGGATCATACAATTCACGCCAAAATCGACGGTTATATCTACTTCGAACCCATCCCCGGCATGGCGGGTCGCAAGCAGATCAGCGTTTACACGGTCAACCCGAACCCGCCCGGCAACCAAAAGGCGAGTACAGAAACCGTTTCTCAGCAGGTCGTTTCGTAGGGACAAGGCATGCCTTGTCCTGTTTTGGTAAGTAAGAATCGCCCCTCTAGGGCGATCTATACCTTATAGCATACGGACAGACCGTGTGTGCATAAAGGACAGAATATCTAATGAAAGAAAAGATTCATCCTACGTGGTTCCCTGAAGCGGTCGTAACGTGTGCCTGTGGCAATACGTGGACGACAGGCGCAACCCAGGCAGCAATCCGCACAGATATTTGCTCGGCGTGCCATCCCTTCTACACTGGCGAACAGCGCATTGTGGACACTGAAGGTCAAGTTGACCGCTTCATGAAGCGTCTGCAAAAGCGTGATGAGCGCATTCAAGAAGTGGAAGAACGTGTCGCAGCAAAGACACCGCTGGCAATGTCACTAACTGAAATTGGCTTGGACAAGCGCACGGTTGAATTGCTCAGCGACAATGGCGTTCTCACCGCTGGCGATGTCGTGAACAAGCTGAATGAAGGCGGCGACGACGCTTTCCTGAGCTTCCCCGGTGTGGGGCGCAAAGTGATTTCGGATCTCAAGCGTGCGCTCCGTGCGCGTGGCTTCGACCTCCCGAAGACAGCCGAAGCGCCAGAATAAGGTTCTGCGTAAGGCAACCCGAAGGCAGGCAGCATTTAATGTGCGCCTGCCTTTCTTTTTGCATAGAATCCGAAAGGCTTATTCATGATTCATCAATCTGGACGTATTGAAGTAATTTGCGGGAGCATGTTTTGCGGCAAAACCGAAGAGTTGATTCGTCGCGTGCGCCGTGCTGTAATCGCCAAACAAAAAGTACAGGTCTTTAAGCCAATTATTGATGATCGTTACACCCTCGAACGTGTCACCAGCCACAATGGGCAAAATATCGAAGCGCAGCCCATCGCATCCCCTACCGAAATCGCCGCCCTGCTCCGCCGTGATACCACCGTCATCGCCATTGATGAAGTGCAGTTCTTTGATTCCTCAGTCGTGATGGTCGTTGATGAACTGGCGCAGCGCGGACTCCGCGTGATCTGTGCGGGCTTAGATATGGACTTTCGCGGAGAGTGCTTCGGCTCAATGCCAGAACTGCTCTGCCGCGCCGAAGAAGTGATGAAACTCCATGCTATCTGCGTAGTATGTGGCGAAACCGCCAGCCGGACTCAGCGTTTGGTCAACGGCAGCCCCGCCCGTTATGACGACCCGATCATCATGGTCGGGGCGCAAGAAGTCTACGAAGCCCGCTGCCGCGAACATCATGTCGTCATCCGTGAAAAAATGGGGGATAGACACTGAAAGTTCATTGCTAACTAATCTCAGTGAAGTTTGTTTTCTCCCCTCCCTGAATTCGGGGTGGGGTTGGGGGGTGGGGTCTACCCGAAACTCAGGCTGACTAGGTGATAGACAGGTTTCAAAAACCCTGTTAAAATTACTTAGGTACGCTAAGTAATTAGGAGAATACGTATGAGCGTTGCAAGTACGAGCTTTACGTCAGCGCCCGCTACCCTGTCTCAATCGGGGTTGTGGTTACGCAACCGTAATTGGGATTTGATGTTCATTATGCTCAGCGTCATTTTCGTGCCGCTGCCTTATCTGGTTTATCTCGTTCTGGTTGCGTTCAATGTCGATGATGACATCAGCCGCAACGCCGTGAACGGTTTCGTCGCCATTGCGGTGGGCGGTCCTCATATGATGTCCACCTTCCTTCGCACCGGCTTGGATAAAGATTTTAACCGCCGCTACCCGATGCTGATCCGCTCCTCGATCATCATCCCGATTGTGGTTGTCGCGCTGGCATTCATCAACATTGACCTGTTGTTAACCGTCTTTTTCTTCTGGGCGTCAACCCACGTTCTGCACCAAATTACCTACATCACCGAACTTTACGCCCACAAAGAAGCCAAGTTTATCCGTAAAAGCCGCGTCTCGTTCTGGTCACGCATCATCGACTACGGCGTCATTATGACGTGTCTGTTCCCGTGGGCAGCCTACAAAATCAGTCAGGGTAATTTTGAAGTCGGTGTGCGTGACTTAACCTCGGTGATCCCGAAGCTGTTTCAGGCGCAGTGGTTCTTTGTTGCCATGTCCGGCGCGTTTTTCGTCGCCCTCGCCGCGTTCATCATCAAAAGCGCCTTAGAATATCGTGCGGGCAACCTCAACATTCCCAAGACCCTTTTCATTTCGTTGACAGCAACCGTCGCATTCGTGATTCCCTCCCTACCCAACCTCGACACCGCGTTTCAGGGACTCAATACGTGGCACTCTTTCCAGTACCTCGCGTTGACCTTCTACATCGTCAAGATCAAGCAGCAAATGGGCGAACTTGAAAAAGACGCGCCGATTGTCGCTCGTTTTGCCAAAACTAAGGACTCACGTGGGCTGTTCGTCCTCAGCACATTGATGCTCGTCGGCTCGTTGGTGGTGTTTATCGGCGTGTATTTGCTGGCAGGGGTGATTCGTCCCGGCATCGACAGCAATACCCATTTCGACATCGCCTACTACACGGCGATTCTCTCCTTCCTGTGGATTCACTACTACCACGATCACTTCTTGTTTACCAACTTCGAGGCGCTCGATCCCGCCTATCAATAACTCTTTTGCTCCCCCTCTCCTGCTTTTGGGAGAGGGGGTTGGGGGGTGAGGCTATTCTTTGCTCCCCCTCTCCTGCTTTTGGGAGAGGGGGTTGGGGGGTTGGAGGCTATTCTTTGCTCCCCCTCTCCTGTTTCGGAGAACTGGTTGGGGGTTGGAGGCTATTCCTTGCTCCCCCTCTCCTGCTTTTGGGAGAGGGGGTTGGAGGCTATTCTTTGCTCCCCCTCTCCTTTTTCGGAGAGGGGGTTGGGGGGTGAGGTTGCTTTTCGGGGGCTTATTTTGCTACCACGGACGCCGTT
>JBBQRJ010000432.1:0-4487 GCA_038214955.1 Aggregatilineales bacterium
AACGGCGGACGAATGAACAGCTTTTCGTCGGTCTACCCTGTGCGCGGCTTCGATGAAGGGCGCTACGTTGATATTGTCGCAGAACGCTATAACACCATTCGTCATGTGACTACGCCCTCGTCAGAGGACTATCTGTCACGGATGGAACGCATTACGTGGCATCAAGATATTCCCACCGTAGCGACAGGCGTTTACACGCAGAATTTCGTCATGAAGCTGGCGCAGGGCAACGTCACGGTGCTGCTAGACGGTCAGGGCGCAGACGAACTGGTTGCCGGCTATTTGAGCGCGGTCATGTTCCACCTCAAGACTTTGCGCCAGCGTGACCCGATGCGCTGGATCGGTCAGGAAGCGGCGTTTATGGCAGAAGCCTACCCACGCTTCTTCTCGCACTTCAACGCCCGCGAATTTGCCTATCGCCTGTACCAGTATGCGACCATCGGAAAACAGCCCGCGCACGTGCTAAAACCGGAGTATCAGCAAAAAGCGCACGAACGGGAAGGCATGAAGGCGCAGCGCATCCTCAAAGGCGCGGACGATCTCAATCAACACCTGTATTTACAACTGGTGCGTGACAGCATCCCGCAGCTTTTGCACTATGAAGATCGCAACAGCATGGCATATGGCATCGAAGCCCGCGTGCCGTTCCTTGATCACCGTCTGGCAGAATTTGCGCTCGGCGTTCACGGCGATCTCAAGGTCAACGGACCCGTCACCAAAGTGTTTATGCGCCGTGCGCTGCGTGGCGTGCTGCCCGATTCAGTCGTAGACCGCCGCGATAAACTCGGCTACCCGACGCCCTTTGGTCAATGGCTGCGAACCGATAAACGGATGCAAAGCGATGTAAAGCAGTATCTGTTCGATAAAGTGGTCAAACGGGCTTGGGTTGACCGTCCGCGCATCGAGCGCATGTGGGATTTACACATCCGTGAACTGCGAAATTACAATCAGGTCATCTACGCGATGATCACGGCGGAACAATGGCTGAGTCAAGTTGAGGCAGCGGCGTGATGTCTCAGCAGCGCGGCTAGCGGTCTAGCGCAAACGCAGAGACTGCCTTATCTACAATCATCCGGGCAATCACCAACGAGGATGTAGCAGCGGGGGACGGCGCATTCTGCACATGAATCACATTCTCTCCCTGCTTAAGCTGAAAATCATCGAGGAGATTGCCCGTCGCATCGAGCGCCTGTGCGCGTACTCCACTTTTTCCGCGCACAAAATCGTCGGGTTGCAAATCGGGGATGTAGCGCTGCGCGGTTTGCACATAAGCCGATTTGACAAAATCGCGGTACATCTCCGTCAAACCTGTTTTCCAGAAGCGTCGGGCAAGTTTCCAGAACCCGCCGTAAACCAGCGTTTGCATGAGTTCAGCGGGGTTGATGTGCCAGCGATCATATCCCTCGCGTGCAAACGCCAGCACCGCATTAGGACCCACCCACACTTCCCCGTTGAGCAGCCGCGTAAAATGTACGCCTAAAAACGGGAAACTGGGGTCTGGCACAGGATAGATAAGCGCTCGCACGCGATCCCGTTTTTCAGGACGCAAATCGTAGTAGCTGCCCCGAAACGGAATGATCCGTAGAGTCTTTCCCGCCCCGCTGATCTGATCGCTGTACAACCCCGCACAGGTGATCACCGCCTTCGCTTCAATCTCTCCCTGCGATGTGGTGACAATACGGTATTCGCCTTGCTTCCTGATCGACATCACCTTCGTATGGGTGAAAATTTCGCCACCAGCGGCGCGAATATCGGCTTCATATGCCGACGCAACCGCTTTAAAGTCGATGATGCCCGTGTTCGGGGAGTAAATCGCCTTGATTCCTGCCGCATACGGTTCAATCTCGCGCAATCGCCCCGCGTCAATCAGCTCAAGCCCCTCAACACCGTTCGTAATTCCGCGTTGATAGAGATCGTGTAAACGCGGGAGTTCGCTCTCATCCAGCGCCACGATCACTTTGCCGCACCGCTCAAACGGGATGCCGCGTGCTTCACAAAAAGCGATCATCGCACCATGTCCAGCGACACATGCTTTTGCTTTGAGCGATCCCGGCTTGTAATAAATTCCAGTGTGAAGGACGCCGCTGTTGTGTCCGGTTTGATGCGATGCTAACTGCGGTTCTTTTTCCAGCAGGGTTAATCGATAATGGGGATAGCGTTGAAGCAGTTCGCGGGCGGTTGCCAGCCCCACGATTCCACCACCAACGACGATCACATCATAGCGTTCTGAGTTCATATGCGGTCACAGGTTTACGCGGAAAATTGATGAAGTGCGGGTATACTAAGCCAATTGCTCTATGTCGTCAACAGACGCTAGGAAATCGCATGGCAACTTATATTCACCCTTCCGCCGATGTCGCCGCTGATGCAGTGATCGGGGAAGATACGAAAGTGTGGCATCTGGTACAAATTCGTCCCGGCGCGAAAATCGGGAGTGAATGTGTATTTGGGCGCGGCGTCTACATCGACGCGCATGTCAGCATCGGAGATCGCGTCAAAATTCAGAATTACGTGTCGGTCTATGAGGGAGTCACCATTGAAAATGGCGTCTTTGTCGGACCGAACGCTGTTTTCACCAACGACAAAATTCCGCGTGCCGTCAACCCTGATGGCACGCTCAAAAGCCCAACCGATTGGAAAATTTCGCACACGCTGGTACGCGAAGGCGCGGGACTCGGCGCGAACTGCACCATTGTCTGCGGCGTGACCATCGGCAAATGGGCGCTGGTGGGCGCGGGGTCAGTCGTCACAAAAGATGTTCCCGATTACGGTTTAGTCGTGGGCAGTCCCGCTCATTTGATCGGCTATGTATGCAAGTGCGGCGAACGTCTCCCCGAAGGCGTTGATCCCGCCGCTTACCTCTGCGACCATCGTTAATGCGCTTCCAATTTGACGCTTTCCTTACCGAATACTCGTTAACCTGATGCGTTTCCGTCTCAGCCGCCTCGCGTTCATCTTCGCCGCCGCTTACCTCGCCTTGATCGGGGGCAGCGTCTATTACTATCAGGTATTCCCGATCCGTGTTCTCCATCACGCGGTGATGACCGTTCTCCCGATTGTGTGGTTGTTGAATCGTTTGCGTAAGGGGACGGGGATTCCCTCTACACCGCTCAATCCCTTGCTCGCCGCGCTGGTCGGCGTGTGGATACTGGCGGGGGTGTTCAGTCTCGATCCGCGTTCGGCGTTTGAAAATCTCTGGTTTCCGCTCACCCATCTGGTACTGTTCCTCATCATCGCAGACTTGATCGGGCGGGGACGCGAATTACTGGTTATAGAAACGTTTTTCCTCATCACCGCAATAGTAAGCATGTTCGCACTAGCACAGTTCTTCGCGTGGTACACCGGAATTGACCTCATGCCAGAAGCGGGGGTCGGCTGGTTGAACGTCGGCATCATCATCCCACCCGAAGCCGCGATGTTGTACATTCCGCTCGGCGTGAGTACATGGTTAGCGGGTTTTGCCGCGCCTACGCTGATCGTCGCGCTCGGTTGGGCGTTCAGTTCAACGCGGCGAAGTTACCGCCTCGTCTTTTTCGGTTTAGCGGGTGCGCTGATGCTTGTGTTGATCGGCACGTTCTCACGGGGAGGCTTTGTCGCCGCTGCCGCTGGCGTCACCACTTTGATCGGCTTGCGCGTGCTGCGCTCATTTCTGCCGGATCAGGTTGCCGCCCCTAAGCGTTCACAAGTCGCCTTGCTGATCCCTGCTGCCGCGTTGATGGCTGTTGTTGTCGCCTTGATCCTATGGATTGGGCGTGCAGAAGCCCGATCATCGGGCGACGATCTCCGCTTCGGGTTATGGCGCGGCGCAGCATCCATCATCGCGGGCGATCCTCTAACAGGCGTGGGTTCAGGCTTATTTGCGCGGGCATATCGTGAAATCCGTTCACCCGGCAACGTTGATGATCGGCTTTCAACCGCCCATAACGCCTACTTGAACAACACCGCCGAAACGGGACTCCCCGGCTTGCTGGTGATGAGCGGCTTGGCTTTTGTGATTGTTACACGCTGGTGGGCGCTGTGGCGGCGGGCAAACACCCATAGCCGTCAGCGTTGTTTAGAAGGGGCGATGGCAGGTCTAATCGCGTTGGGTCTGCAAAGCATCTTCGATACCTTCTTGTTTACGCCGCTGGTCTTGGTCAGTCTAGTCTTGATCGCTTACTGCACCATCGAACCGGGATCGCTGCTTGCGGTGAAGTCGTTACGGTCTTCACGCTGGCGTCAGTTTGCCGCCGTCGCACTCACCTTGATGTTTATTGCCTATGGGGTGGCGTTCTTCCAGTTTGACCGCGCCCATGCGCTTTTTAATCACAGCGTGCGTAACAATGATCTCGAAGCTGCACAAGCCGCCCACGACCTTGATCCCTATCTGAACCTCTACCAACTTCAAATCGCTTATCTCCAAAGTGATGTGGTTACCTATGAACAGGCGCTGGCGCTTGAGCCGACATGGGAAACAGGCTGGATCAATCTTGCGGCAGTTGCCGAAC
>JBBQRJ010000433.1:0-4483 GCA_038214955.1 Aggregatilineales bacterium
CGGCGTTCGAAGTTCATGCGGGAGCGCCATGATAATGTTCCCGCGCAATTCATCGAGTCGCTGTTCGCTCGCCCGTTGAGCGATTTCATGTTTATCGAGACGAGCGCGAACCGTCGCTAGTAGTTCTGCCGCATGAAACGGTTTGGTGAGAAAATCGTCTGCGCCTAGTTCCATCCCTTGACGAACATCAACACGATCTGCTAAGGCAGTGAGAAAAATAAATGGTATCGTGGCAGTGGTTGTATCTTTTCGTAGTTGTTCTAGTACACCATAGCCATCTAAACCCGGCATCATAATGTCACAAATAATCAGGTCGGGCAGCAGTTCACGCGCACGTTCGACACCTACCAGCCCATTCTCAGCACCAACCGCTTGAAATCCTTCAAACCCCAACATTTCTACAATGTCTTTACGAAGGGACTGAGCGTCCTCGACCACTAATATCTTCCTCATAGTTTTTCCCTGACGTATTTTCTGGCAAGGTAACAACAAAGGTTGTGCCTACCCCTAGTTTTGTGAAATAGGTTATTTCACCATTGTGCAATTCTACCGCTTGTCGAACAATCGCCAAACCCAAACCCGTTCCGTTCACATCTTCAACATTGTGAGCGCGATGAAACGCATCAAAAAGACGCGGTTGATCAACATCCGGGATACCAATGCCTCTGTCTTGAACACTGATCGTCGTTGTCACATCGGTTCGGTTGATATTCAAACGTATAGAACTACCCGGTGGGGAATATTTCACAGCATTGGACAGCAGATTTTGCAGAATTCGCCGCGCCCAAATGGGGTCGAGGTATACCAATGACCTCCCCACAAAGTTGAACTGAAATTCGTGCTGCGAGCCCGCTCCCTCTTCAAATGCATGGATGATGTCGGCTGCCAGATGTTTCAAATCAATTTTATCGGGCTTAAACGCCGATTTGGTTTCGGTAGTGCCAGTACCAATCGTCAAAATGTCATCCAACATCAGAATCAAGTTTTGAACTTCACCCTGAATACGAGCGAGCTTTTCTGTACGCTGTTCAACGGTCATGCGTTCGCCATAGTGATTGAGTAGTTCGCTGGCGGTGGTCATGACAGCAAGCGGTGTCCGAAACTCATGGGATACACGGGCGATAAAGCGTGACTTCAAAACACTTAATTCGCGTTCGTGTTCCAGTGCGCGGTGCAGTTCAAGCGTGCGCTGCTGGACGCGCATTTCCATTTCATCTGCATGGTCACGAATGCGGTTGTAGAGCAGAATGTTTTCGATGACCACTGCAACCCGTTCGGCAAACACCTCAAGAATACGGCGATCATCGGCGCTGAATGCGTTGATTTCAGCACTCTGCAAATCCAGTACGCCAATAACGCCTTTAGTCGCCCGCAGAGGGATCACCAGTTCGGAACGAGTCATCAGATTATTCGCCGCATAGTTGGATTCAGTGCTTACATCTGGCGCGTAGACGCTTTGTTGTGTGCGAATGGCTTGCGGCACAAGTCCAAGCCCATTCATGTGCAACGTTTGCTGAGTCTTTACATTAAACCCGCCAGCGCGTGCTAATCGCGTAAGCTGACTTGTATCTTGATCCACCAAGATAATTCCGCAGTCTACTTTGCCAAACTCGACTACGGCAGTCAATGCAATCTGTTCAGCCACTTCCAATAAATTATCTGAAGTAAATAAGTTCGGCTGGAGCAAAAAGGCAGTTGCCCGGTGCAAGGCACGATTTTGATTCGCGTCCCGTTCCATCTCCTCATACAACTGCGCGTTTTCAATGGCGATTGCCGCTTGGTCTGCAAAGATACGCAAGCGTTCGACATGTTTTTCGTTGAATGCATGAGGATGTTCAGAATCGAGATTCAGGAAACCGATAACAACGTCATGCGCCCGAATGGGGACACCTACGTGAGATCGTACCCATTCAAATCCCTTCACCGGGAACCACTTGGGATTAGTGAGCGTATCTTGCACTAAAATCGGTGCGCCGCTAAGCATTGCTTGCTCAAAATAAGGTAGATGTATGGGAAGTGTGAAGTCTTTCATCACTGCACTTTGTTCAGGAGTATAGCCGCGTGAATGGTGTACTACACGTACCTCGGTTCCTGTAAACATGACGATATTGGCGCGATCATGGTTTACAGCAACCGTCGCATTTTCGACAAGGAGTGCTAGAATGTCGTCAGGCTTTAACAGCCGCGTAAGCGACCCCACCGTTTCACTTACAATCCACGCAAATCGAAGTTCTTCTTCTAATTCCGCTGCCAGCTCTTCGGACGTTAAGAGCATATGAGGTCGTGCTTCTCTCTGTACAATAAAGCGCACACGTTGTACAAGGAAAGCATCAACTGCCGAGAGAGAGAGAATATCGTCTGCACCTGCTTCAACAGCCGCAGATAATTGATCATCAGAATCGAGCAAGACGAGTACAGGCGAATTACAGCGTAAACGAAGGGCGCTGCACAGTTCTGAACAATAGTTCGTTAGAAAACTCGAACCTAGCAATACGAGAGTATGAGCCGCCATGTTTTCATCAGTAAGGGTTTCGATGATGTCATCAGTTTCGACAAACGTTGCGAATTCCCCACGTAAAAGCGTTTTTAGATGTGCGCGTACCGTTGCATCCGAGTGTGCAATTAATACAGAGCGCGTATCTAGGTAATCACCTGCCATACGGAGAATCCAGTTGGGCTATCTGACTTTCATGAGTGGATTGCAACTAGGCGGAACGATTTCCACCTAGTTTTTACAGTATAGATGATTATTAGTGTACCCACTGTAAAGATTACGAAGGTCAGGGGATTATGTTAGAATTTGCAAACACTACAAGGATGATGATGCCCGCAGCAATGCGATAGTAGCCGAAGGGGACAAAGCTGTTGTGGGCGATATAACGAAGAAGCCAACCAATCGCAATGAACGCGACAATTCCCGACACTATCGCACCTATCGCCAGATAGATGAAATCACTGCTCGTAAAGTCGTCTAAACTGAGCAGCAGATCAACGATGGTAGCGCCGCCGAGGATAGGAATTGCTAAGTAGAAGGAATAGCGGGTCGCTGTTTGCCGATCCAGCCCCATCAACATGCCGCCAAAAATCGACGTTGCGGCGCGTGAGACACCCGGAACGAGCGACAGGGTTTGCACAAGACCAATCATCAGCGCCTGTCTGGGGGTAATTGCGGTAACGTCTGTCGCGGGCGGCAGCGGTTGCGCGGCAAGGCGGCGTTCAATCAGAATAAACAACACGCCGCCAACAATCAGCGAAATTGCGACCACTACCGGATTAAACAAGAGTTCTTTGATGGCATTACGGAACAGGAAACCGACCACAGCCGCCGGAATCGCGCTGATCACAAGCGCCAGCCATAGACGACGAGTCCCTTCATCGCTGCGAACGGACAGCACTTGCTGAATGAGGTCACGGCGATAATAGACGACGACGGCGACGACGGCACCCAGTTGAATGAAAATTTCAAATGTGCCTTCGAGCGCAACGCTAAAATCAGGGCGCAGTAAGGCGGAAGCAACTATCAAATGCCCAGTGGAAGAAATAGGCAAAAATTCGGTGATCCCCTCGACGATGCCGAGGAGGAAAACTTTTAACAACTCGAGCAAGAGCGCACTCTCCGGTGATTAATGTCTGCTGCCTATTTGGAACACCGGAAGCGCCAAAACGATACACGACTACCGCAGGTTATGACCAGCGGTCAAAGTCAGTTTGTAGTCGTTGGTTAATTTGCACCACTTGTGCGCCTAATTCTCGGATGTAGCGAATGACATAAGGGTTGTGGACGACCACTATTTTGGCGGATTCGCCTTCGCGTTCTAGATCGATGTGAAATACACACACCCGACGAACACCCGCTAACCAGAACTCTTGTCGGAAGATCACGCCTTTGATGTTCCAGCCCGATTCAAGTGCTGTCGTAAGGGCATCGCCGCCTGTGTAACGTTCACAGAGCGCATTCCAGTGACGATAAAAACAGCTAACATCCTCTAGACGTTCGGTCGTGAATGTATCATCCATAAAACCCCCTAAACGCATCTATTCAATTTTTCTAAACTGTACGTGAATCGTGAGAAAAAACAAATTAAGATTGACATTACTATACATCAACAGAATTAGCAAGTGGCTGTTCCTGTTGCTCGAAGCGGCGAACCAGAACCGCCCACAGGATCGCAGGGGCAAGCGCGACGACCCCTGTCCCCAATGCTATCAAGCGGACACTATCGCTTCCCACTACATCAATAAAATAACCGTGCGCCAGTGTGCTAATCACCGTTGCCAGATAAAAACCCGCCATATCTAACGAGAACACACGCCCTAAGTAAGCATTGGGAACACTCTTTTGCAGGGCAATGGTGCTGTACGTCCATGTTACAGAACCGCAAATAGCGCGAATGAATAAGCCAATGCACAGCAACACGAATGTGAATGCGCTTGACAGCGTTAGCCAAGCGATCACCGTGCCGACGAATGCGACCAGCATCAA
>JBBQRJ010000434.1:0-4455 GCA_038214955.1 Aggregatilineales bacterium
CGTGCGCTGGCATGGGGATGTGTACCACCGCAAACTGCCCGCGCTGTATCAGCAAGCGGGGATTAAGGTGCTGACATCCCGACACGAGATTCTCGCTATGTCCACGCTTGAGGCGGCTGCATGTGGATTACCGGTGATCACAACGGAGGTTGGCACAATTCCCGACCATCCCGACATCGGAATCACTGTGCCTGTTGGGAATCACAAGGCGCTGGCAGACGCGATCTACAAGTTGATCCACGACCCCCAACGCCTCAAAATCCTGCGGCAATCTGCACGGGACGCCGCCGTCCGTGAGTTTTCGATCACCGGAACGGCGGCGCATCAGCGCACGCTTTACAAACAACTTATGGATTCTTGACCTGTACCGCACGCCCCGGCTTGACCAGCAGATTGCCGTTCAAGTCTCCAAGAACGTCCCAATCATTGGTACCCACCAACGCTACCCAAAAATCGCCGCGTTGTTTCAAGCCGGGCGCGTTTAGTTTATCGGCAAGGCGAATCATGCGTTCTTGACGAACCAGCGCCAACCGCGTGATCAACCGTTTTTCTGTGTCTGAGTCCGGCAATTTGCCGCGCACAGGCAGCGACTCTGCCCCTTCTGCCAGCGCGATCATATCGTGGCGCAAGCCGTGATTGATCGCCATGTCGAACAACAGCGCACGACCCATTGGCGTGTTGATGCTGCGCGGAATGGCGCTTAAATTCATCGCGGCGTCCCAGTAAACTTCAGTCGCGGTTGCATCTTGCGCGGCTTGCATAACCGGGTCGGCGGCAGCAGCCACGAGCAAAGTACGCACATTTTGATCACCACGTAACGCAGCATCACGCGAACGAATACGCTCAAAATACTGTGATCGCAGTTGATCCGACGTTGATCCAGTCGCACGCGCCAGATACTTATCCAACACAGTGAACAAACTGCCGGACGCGAGGGTAAACTGGAATCGACCATAGCTGATGATGCCATCGTCACGGTTCTGGTAGGTCGCATAGCCGCCACCTTCAAACCCTGCCGTGATGTTGAACGAGGCTTTCCGCACACGATGCGGGTCACCCGGCGGAAGTGTAACCACATCTACACGGGTCAGCGCGAAGGCATAAGTCGGCGTGGATAAGCTGGAATAGCCAAACGATCCGCAGTCGCCCACAATATCAACTAAATCATCGCGTACCCAACCTCTCGTACCGTCGGGCAAATCGACATTGAACCACTGGAAAATTTTTCCGTTGGATGAAGCTTTTTGCTGTGCATCTGGCTGGACTTCCCGAACGGTGAGGTCGCTTGTACCGACGGGAAGGGTGGTGAGAATGTCGGTATGAGTCCCCGCGCCCTTGCGAACGTTGATGCGGGAAAAGTCGGATTCAGTACGCACGGTGGCTAGACAAAGAGCATTTGACATGGCGTTGAGTCCCGAAGAAAAAGAAAGGTTACAGTTGGGGGAATTATACTCAATAAAAGAAGTTAAAAGTCAAAAGTCGAAAGTGAAATGCTTTTACTTTTAACTTTCCCACTTTTAACTTCTTTTTCTATACCTGCTTATGCCACATCCCCGTAAATTCGGGCAGAATGGTCAGCTTCTCAGCAAGCATACGATCCGCCAGCGCGTCCCCGAAAAAGAAGCGAGTCCGCTCTACCGCAATCTCTGGCGACTCGAAGCGATAATCGGTCTGGATCACTGTGCGCGTAAAACCCCATGAGGCTTCTAAGAAGTGATAATACGAATGCAGGGCTTGTGTCGGCGCTCCCGGCGAGTCTGTGCCTGTGCCAAGCGTCTCGAAAATGATCGCCGTGCCGCCGGGCTTGAGGACACGCTGCATTTCGCTGACCATGTTCTCGATCACGGTCAACCATGTCTCAGGATACCACCCGCACGCATGACCAAAACTCCACCCTGCAATCGACACATCCGCGACACCAGAACGCACGGGTAAAGCGACATTATCCGCTGCCGCCGTGATGACGTTGGTCAATCCCGCCGTGCTGATCTTGTCGTTGGTAACACTCAACATATGGGGCGACAAATCAAAGGCGGTGAGTCGATCTACAAAAGGGGCGAGAAACAGAGTCAAACGCCCTGTCCCCGCCCCCATTTCGATCACATCCAACCCATCGAGCGGACGAACACCGCGCAATGCCGCCCACAGATTGCCTTGATAATCCTCACAGGCAATCATCGCGTCATAGGCGGCGGCTTGTTCCGCGTAGATGTGATGAAAATCGGTCAACTGCTGAACGCCGTAATCTGATCTTGCAGTTTGCTTGAGTCCACTTCGGGATGTGCCGCAACCAGCACCTTAAAGCGCAGCATATATTCGACCAGCTTTTGCTGCGTGTACGCCTCAAAACGCATGGTGATGGCGGGCTGTGTATTGCTGGCACGCACTAAACCCCACCCTTGATCGAAGATCGCCCGCGCCCCATCAACGGTGACGACTTCAAAGTCTTTGTCCAGCGCCTCGCGGATTTCGTCAATCACCTGAAATTTGAGCGCGTCCGGCGTAGACATGATGATTTCTGGTGTGGCAAACAATTTCGGGATGTCTTCAAACAGTTCCCCGATGGTCTTGCCTGAACGGGCGATGATTTCCAGCGTCTTGAGCGCAACCAATGGCGCGTCGTCAAAGCCGAAATAGTTTTCGCCAATGAACAAATGCCCGCTTACCTCACCCCCAAGCGGCGAATTGACTTCGCGCATCTTGAGTTTCATCAGGCTGTGACCCGATTTCCACATCACAGGGACACCGCCATACTTGCGGATTTCGTCAGGGAGGGCTTGCGACGCCTTCACATCAAACACAATCGACGCGCCGGGCTGACGGGTCAACAGGTCACGCGCCAGCAGCGCCAGCAAGCGATCTGCCGCGATGTGATGTCCGTGATTGTCGATGAAACCACAGCGATCCGAGTCGCCATCGAACGCCAAACCGAGATCAGCGCCCACTTCCACGACTTTCGCCTCAAGGTCTTTGGTCATTTCGGGGTCTTCTGGGTTGGGCAGGTGATTTGGGTACGTGCCATCGGGTTCACAATACAGACACGTCACGTTCATACCTAGATCGCGCAGCACTTGCGGCACGACACCCCCGCTCAAGCCGTTGCCCGCATCCATGACCACATTCAGCGGACGTTCGATCTTGACCTTCGTCTTGATCGTTTCCATGTGCTTGTGGAGCATATCGTAATCGCGCACGAGTTCACCTTGCCCCGCCGCGAATGCATCTGCCTGAATGATCTTGAGCAGTTCTTGAATTTGCTGGTCAGCCAGCGCCAGCGAACCGTAAGCCATCTTGATGCCGTTGTAGTTGGTATCGAGGTGGCTGCCCGTGATCATCACGCCCGCGCCGCGATCTCCATAACTGGCAGAGGCAAAATACACGGTTGGAGTCAACACCTGCCCGATGTCGGTGACGTTCATCCCCGTAGAGAGGAAGCCCTCGATCAATGCCGACTTGAGCGGTTCGGACGAATGGCGGTTATCTTGCCCGACGAAAACACGCTCCGTGCGAAATTCCTTCGGCAAATACGTCCCTAATGCCTTGCCAACATATCGCGCCAAATCGGTTGAAATCTGCGGGGTCTCGCCTGTGACCGTCCCACGAATGTCGTATTTACGAAATACAGCCGTGACTACCTGTGCCATGTAATAATCTCCTTATTCCGTCGCAACCTTGATTTCTTTGCCGTCCACAATCGCGGCGAAGTCTAAGCCGTTTCCCGTCGAGTCGATGCGAACGAGTGTGCCGGCGGGCGGGTTCACACGCAGCAGGAAGTCTGCCAGCGGTTCACGCACCGAACGGCGAATGATGCGTTTCAAAGGACGCGCCCCAAATTCGGGTTCGTCGTTCTGGTCGAGCATCCAGTGCAGCGACGCCTCAGAGAATTCGAGCTTCAAGCCGCGTTCTTCACCGAGCTTAATTTCTTTCTTGATCAGCAGTCGCAGAATAGAGTGCAAGTCTTCCGGTGCCAGCGCATTGAACATGATAATTTCGTCCAAGCGGTTCAGGAATTCGGGACGGAAGAACGTCCGCACGTCTTCCATAACGTTTTCTTGTACTTCTTCGTCAATCGTACTGACGGCAAGGTATTCTGAGCCGAGATTGCTGGTCAAGATGATCACGGTTTCGCTGAAATAGGTGGGCGTACCGCGTCCGTCGGTCAAGCGACCTTCTTCAATCATTTGTAGAAGAATGTCTAGCACGCGGGGATGTGCTTTTTCGACCTCATCAAACAGCACAATGATATAAGGCTGCTGGCGCACGCGCTCGGTGAGCTGACCTCCCGCCTCGCTGTCTACATAACCACTTGGAGAACCGATCAAGCGGTTGAGGCTGGCTTCGTCTTTGAATTCAGACATATCCAGCGGCAGCATAGCATCTTCATTGCCGAACATGAATTCTGCCAGCGCCCGTGCCAGTTCAGTTTTACCGACACCCGTAGGACCCAAAAACAGG
>JBBQRJ010000435.1:0-4451 GCA_038214955.1 Aggregatilineales bacterium
TACAGCCGCGAATTTCCCGTAGAACGCATCTACCGCGATCAACGCCTGATGACGATTGGCGAAGGCACGAGCGAAATTCAGCGCCTTGTGATCTCGCGCCGCGTGCTGCAAGAGTTCGATAACCTCTCTCCTGCCTCAAAGTAGGGACGCCCAACGGGGCGTCCGCCATTGAATCTAGCGCTGGGGGCGATCCAACGGGCGGGGACACTGCCCCCGCCCCTACAAATAGCGCCTTACGGGTGATTCGCTAGATTTTCAGTGACACTTAGCGTACCACTAATAGATGTGCCAGATGAAAAACTGCCGATCCAGATGTCATAACGTCCGCTAGAGGGTGAATTAAAGTCAAGCGTGGGATTCAACGTGCTGAAGCTGTCATCGTTGCAGAAATAGTTCGCGCCGGGCCCGTTGATGATCATCGTGGTATCGCCGCCGCCGATGAAGTAGAACCGCAGCGCTTGGAACGCCCCGCTGGTATAGTTCACGCTGAAGTCAGGCGCAGTGGCTGCAAAACCCGTACAACCCGCGCC
Source organism: Aggregatilineales bacterium (assembly GCA_038214955.1). GTDB lineage: Bacteria > Chloroflexota > Anaerolineae > Aggregatilineales > Phototrophicaceae > Flexifilum. The sequence continues at coordinate 531 of JBBQRJ010000435.1, forward strand.
CAGATAACTCACGTCGACGGTGCCGCCCGATATAAGCCCCATCGTAAACGGATCGGGTATAAACCCTGAGGTCAGCGCCGTTGACCCAAAATTCGGCGGCAAATTGAAATTCAGCGTCGGGACGGGTGTTGGCGGGTTTGTTGCTGTCGCTGTAGCAGTCGGCGTCGCGGTGAACAATGAAGTCGATGTAAAAGTTGCGCCTGTAACAGGTGTTCCTATAGGCGGGGCGATCACCGAAATCGTGGAGCAGTTGCCGCCGATGCGAACCACTGTCCCCGATACCCACCCTGTCAAACCATTGACCGTCACCTGATACCACGTCGCATCAGCTAAACGCCCCAACACTAACGCAGTCGTCAGCGGTGAAAGCTGAGTCACAATGCCGTTGGTCGTAGAAGGTCCGCTGCGAACATTGACCGGAGTCCCGCCATTGGTTGCAGCCATACATGCCCCCGCCGGGTTGATCGTCGGGAAGGGGATTTGGGTTGCTGCAATGAACGTGGCGGTAGCGAAGGGCGCAGAGGTTGCCACAATCTGCTGTGTGGGTTGTAAGACTGTTCCGCCGCCGCCTACCGTTGAGCCGGGGCAGCGAACCGTCCCGTTTTCGGCTTCTAAACAGACGAAGAAATCGGCGTTTTGCCCGCTAAACAACACTTCGATCAGATACACGGTGCTTCCCGGTGGCAAACGGAATCGCGCTCCACCCAGCAGCGCCCCCGCTGACCCTAACAGTTCGCTGCTATCGTTATTCCGAAGCGCAAACACCGGACTGGCGTTACTGCTGCGGGATTCGACGGTGAGGAGTTGGAATCCATTCGGGTTGGACGATACCGTGAAGGCTTGCCGCGTCTGCGAACTATCAACCCGTCCGGTAATCCCTTCCCCTGCTTGCAGCGGTTCGGGCGCTTCAAGCGGATCGCCTTCTTGAAGGCTGAGTAGGAACGTGCCAGCCGTGCCAAATGTGCCGCCGACTTCGATGCGGTACTGTCCCGCCGTCGAGAAGCTGACCACGCCCGTCACGGTTGTGCGTCCCGCGCTGTTATCGACGCCCTGTAAAACTAAGCCCGATGGATCAATCACGCGGAAAGTGGGTGTTAACCCTGTACCAATCGTCAACACCTGAATTTCAACCGTTTGCGGTCTTGACACATTGACGCTAAACGCCGCAACCGGGGTAGCCGCGCTGATTTGCCCTGTCACATTTTCCCCGATGTTTACGGGAACAACATCGACTTGTGCAGACACACTGACCGCACAGACCATCACCAATAAAATAATTAGCAGTTTGCGAATAGACATACGTTTTCTCTCCTGCTCATCGTTTCTATCCTTTAACTTTACGATAAATATTAAACCGCGCAATCCGCCTAAGGGTGGAAACATGCGGATTCCCTATTAGAATCACGTTGGAGTTGACGTTTCTCAATAGAAAAGTGTGGACACATGGCAGAACAACAAACATCTCTTGCGGCGGCGCTTGGGTTCAGCGCCGATGATTTAGCGGCGAATCGGCAGGGCATGTTGAGCGAGGCACAACAAACGCGCTTGCAATCAAGCTGGCGGCGGCAGTTGATCGGCACGGTGATCGTCGTCGTGGCGATCATGTTTGGCGCAACGCTTGTGCTGTTCTTCGGGCAGCGGAGCGAGTCGGCGGCGCTGTCGTTCATCGGCATGTCGCTCACGGTGATCAACGCGGTGATCGTCGGGCTTGGCGCACAAAGTTACCTCCGCATGAAGGGCGATACCTCACGCGGCGGCGTTCTCCTGACCAGCGGCGTGATCACGCATACCATTCGCGTCGTATCGGGGCGCGTGACGACGTTCGTCCTCAAAATTGACGGTGCAGACGAGGTGATCGTCTCCAAACCGATCTTCAACGCCTTCGCGGAAGGTAAAAGCTACACGCTCTATCGCACGCCGGTATCGAAAGTGCTGCTGTCTGCCGAGTGAAACGGTAATTGACATGCCTTTCACCAGACACGATAATCACATCCATAGATGAGATGAGACTATGTTAGCAACTCCCCACCTACAACTTAAACCGATGCAGATCGCTGATGTCGTGATCGACCCGCCGCTGACTCTCGCGCCGATGGCGGGACAAACCAACGCGGGTTTGCGACGGATGGCGCGTCATTTCGGTGATTGCGGCTTGGTTTGCACAGAACTGTTGAGCAGCGAAGCCATCAGCCGCCGCGTAGCGCGTTCTTATGCCATGTTCGACTGGAAGCCGGATGAAAACCCGTTCGCGGTGCAGTTATTCGGCGCTGACCCCGATGTGATGGCAGAAGCGGTACGCATGGTCGTCGATGACGGCGCGGCGATTGTGGACATCAACATGGGCTGTTGGGTTCCCAAAATTGCCAAAGGCGGCGCGGGCGCGGCGCTGATGCGTGATGTTGGCACAGCGACTCGCGTGGTCGAAGCGGTGATCAAGGCGGCTGGAAGCGTACCAGTCACGGTGAAAATTCGTGCTGGATGGGACGAAACCACCCGTACCGCCGTCGAATTTGCCCGCGCTGCCGAAGGCGTCGGCGTCAAAGCAATTGCCGTCCATGCGCGGTTAGCGATTCAGGGGTTCACAGGCGACCCCGATTGGAACGTGATCCGGCAGGTGAAAGAAGCGGTCAGCGTCCCGGTGATCGGCAATGGCGATGTGGTCACACCCGAAGACGCGGCACAAATGTTTGAAGAAACGGGCTGCGATGCGGTGATGATCGGACGCGGCGCGTTAGGGCGTCCGTGGATATTCCAGCATGTCGCGCACTATTTACGCACAGGCGAAAAACTGCCAGAACCCTCCCCGGCGGATCGCATCGAATACACGCTCATGCACGCCCGTCACACGCTGGAACACACGCGCTTTCGAGAAGCAATCGCCATCCGTGAAATGCGCGGTCAATTGACCAAATATCATTTTGGGATTCCGGGCGCGGCGGCATTACGCGAACGACTGGTTCATATCAGCACCTTTGCGGACATCGAAGCGATTTTGCTGCCCGCACTCGAAGCGCAGCGCGAGAAAGAAGCGAGTTCACAGTAGACAGTAAAAACTTGTTCCCCCTGTGAACTGTTAACTCACCTTACGCAAGGTGTCAGTTTGACCCCCACCCCGCTCGCTGCGCTCGTCTCCCTCCCCCGAATTCAGGGGAGGGCGCAAACAGGAGTCTGCTTGCTCCCCTCCTCGAATTCGGGGAGGGGTCGGGGGTGGGGTCAGAAATAACGATCTGCCTCAGGTGAACTGTGAGCTTCTTTTCTTCGCGTTATTTTTGCTCTGTGCCGTTTGACCATGTGCCGAAGTCGCCATTACCGTTTGACTCGGCGGCGGGCGGCGGTTTGATCTGCGGCGCAGGTTTTGGCGCTGGCGCTTTTATGCCCATCGGACTGCGAACATCATCCACTGTCACCTTGAGGTCTTTCTTGATTTCCTCAAGCGGCTTGGTCATGGGTGCGGCAATTCGTCCAAGTTCTTTTGTGATGCTCTGGCGAGTCGGAATATCGGTGGGGATTTTCACATCGACACCCGACGAATCCAATTCTTTTTGAAGCTGTTTCGCTGTTTCCGACCACATATTGCGAATAACAGAGATATACTTTCCCAACTGGTAAGACCACGTGATCATGCGCTTTGGTCCGGCGACCAAAATCATGATCAGCAGAATAACAAGCATTTCAAACCCACCGATACCGAGTATATCCATAGAATTTAACCTCCACCATAAGCATTACGCTAATGTCACATTAGAAACCCGTTCGATGATTCGCCCCGTAGGGACACCTAACGGGGTGTCCGGTTTGAAGAATAATATAGCGGACGCGCCGTTGCGCGTCCCTACGGTTGTCGTGTTTTTTAGAACGTTCGTGTAATGTGACATTGGCGTAGCATACACCAAATTGGCACACAATCGATACTGCGTTACA
>JBBQRJ010000436.1:0-4445 GCA_038214955.1 Aggregatilineales bacterium
GGCAAATGCTTGCGCGGGCATCTGAGGAAGTTTGGTTACAACCCGGTGATGTGATTGGTTCTGGCACAGTGGGAACAGGCTGTCTGCTTGAACTAACACGCGGCGAAGGTCCTTGGCTAAACATCGGTGATGTGGTCGAACTCGAAATTGAGCGTATCGGCATATTGCGGAACACCATTGGCGAACCAAGAAGTGTCTGACTAGAAAAAGGTTGAACTATTTATGTCTTTCTATCATAAATTAGGGAGTTTTCCTCACAAGCGGCATACCCAATTCCGTAAACCGGATGGTGGCTTGTATCGTGAAGAAGTCATGGGCTTAGAGGGCTTTTCAGGTATTCAATCGCTGCTTTATCATCACTTTTTGCCGCCGCGTGTTTTGCGTGTCGAAGATTGTGGCGTTGCCGCACCGCAGTATGTTGATTTTGGGGCAATTCGTCACCGTGCTTTCAAATTACGTGATGTCCCTGCCGGGGGAAATCCCGTAACAGCGCGGCGAACGCTGCTTGGCAACAACGACGTGACGCTGGGTATATCCCGTCCAACTGATCCGATGACATACTTCTACCGGAACGCGCAAGCCTATGAAGTTTGGTTTGTGCATGAGGGACAAGGCACGCTGAAATCGCAGTTTGGCAATCTGTCATTTGAGCCGGGGGATTACATTGTGATTCCCTTTGGTACAACGTGGCAAATGGATATTCCCGCTCAGAATGGGCGTTTCTTGGTGATTGAAGCACCCTCACAGATTGAGCCGCCAAAGCGTTACCGGAATAAGTATGGTCAACTGTTGGAACACTCGCCCTACTGTGAGCGTGATATTTGTGTGCCAACCGAACTAGAGGTGCATACGGAACGTGGGGAGTTTGAGGTGCTAATCAAAGTTCGTAATCATTTGACGAAGCACATTCTGGATCATCACCCGTTGGATGTTGTTGGGTGGGATGGTTATCTCTATCCTTGGATTTTCAACATTCGTGACTTCGAGCCGATTACAGGGCGTATTCATCAGCCACCGCCTGTTCACCAGACTTTTGAAGGCTGGAATTTTGTAGTGTGTTCTTTTGTGCCGCGTCTGTTTGACTATCACCCACAGGGGATTCCCGCGCCTTATAACCATTCGAATGTGAATTCAGATGAAGTGATCTATTACTGTGATGGCAACTTTATGTCGCGTAAAGGCATTGATAAGTATGACATTACGCTTCACCCGTATGGATTGCCCCATGGACCTCAACCCGGCGCTACAGAAGCATCTCTCGGTGCTGTTAAAACAGAAGAACTGGCGGTGATGATCGATACCTTTCATCCACTTCAGTTGACATTGGATGCTGTTGAGTTTGAGAAACCCGAATATATGGATTCTTGGTTGGTAGGTGATGGTGAGTGACCGCCCGAATTTCATTTGCAAGTGTGGTGTTAGGAGTTAAGGGTTAATGACTACACGAAGACCATTTAAACAATTTTCAGACGCCGAAAGTGAAATCTGGCGCATCATGTACGAGCGGCAGTACCCACAGGTTGAAAAATACGGTACACGTTTGTGGCTCGATGGATGCAAAAAACTCGGCTTACAGTCAGAGCGAATCCCCGACTTCGCTCAGCTAAGCCATCAGTTGACGCAGCTCGTCGGATGGGAATTGGTCAGCACTGACATTCAATATTCAGATGGGCAAGATTGGTTTGAAGCGTTAGCACGCCGTCAATTCCTCGTCACAGAATACATTCGTGACCGCGATGCAGTGGACTATACGCCTCTGCCCGACATTTTCCATGACACATTCGGGCATTTGCCATTTATGGCAGACCAACGCTACGCAGATTATTTGCAGCAGTTCGGCAAAGAAGCCATTCATTACGCCAAAAATGAGCGTAGATCGTTGGGCAGTTTATGGTGGTATTCCATCGAATTCGGCTTTATCTGGGAAGACGGGGAATTAAAGGCACTTGGCGCGGGTTTGATGTCATCGTATGGTGAATTACAACGTTCCTACACAGACGATGTGCAACGTGTACCCTATTCTCTCGAAGCCTTTGAGAAAATCGACCCTAGCCCGCACAAAATGCACAACACCCTATTCATTTTTGACTCTATAGATCAAATTGAGCATTCGTTGCACGATTGGACGAAGGCTCATCCCCCGCGTGAAGTCGCCCGCTGACGCCAAACACCGCCTGAATCCGGCGGTGTTTGATTAATGATCTTGTAGCTGCGAGTATTTGTTGTGGTCAGATTTCTTCATAAAAGATGTCGTCGGCGTAGCAGTATCCCCATACTTCACCGGGTTCTAGCGACTTGACCATAGGGTGTCCCGCCGCGTGAAAATGCTTTGTTGCGTGCTTATTCTTAGAAGAATCGCAGCATCCTACGTGTCCGCATGTGAGACAAATCCGCAGATGCACCCAGCGATCTCCCGTTTTTAAACATTCTTCACAGCCCTTCGTATTAGGCGTGACATTCTGAATTAGTTTTACATGTTCACACGACTGCATTCGACCTGTCCCATCCTTTCATTAATTGCAGTGACTATAGGAAACGAGACGGTTTTTGTCAAGCAAAATCATGAAGCACCATGCTTGTGCATACGGTGTTGTAGAGGAGTCGTGAGCATAACGCTTGTATCAGTGAAAGAAGCGTTTATTGCGTGTTATAATTGGGACACTTCGACTGAGTATTAAGGGAAAGCGTCACGCATGGACATAAACCAAGCAGCACGCATGATTGAGTGGTTGGATGAAGAACGGCGCCGCGATAAAGCGACCATTGCAACCCTACAGGAACGTTTGGCACAGCAGCAGGAATCGCTTGAAACACTGTTGCGGCGCGTCGGCAGCGTAGAGTCTGACCAGAGCGTAATGCGTGGGCAAGTCGCCGTAAATGGGCGTGATGCCGAAGTAACCGATCAAATGCGAAAAGAATTGCAGCAGATGATCGAAGGCGTAGAATCTAAACGACTCACCGCCGAACGCGAAACCGAACGCCGTGCAGAGTTGGCGCGTGAAGCAGTCATGCGTCCTGTGCGAGAGCTAACCGAAAAACTCGGCAAATTAGAACGACAGGCGACTGAACTACCCGCCCTTAACGTCGAAAGAGATCGACTTGCGGGCGTGGTAGCCAACTTGCAAACCCGCGTGGATGACCTGTATAAGCGCCTCGAAGACCCGGATCGCCGCCTCGCTTACCTCGAAGAACAGCGCCGACAGGACGCCCGCCGCCTCTCGGAAGTCGAATCTGAACAGCCTGAACTTCGCAAGCAAATCGACTCGGTCAAGCCGAAGATCACGTTGCTGGAAGACTTATCGCTGCGTAACGAACGCAAGGTTCAAGACATCCAAAACGGTGATCGGGATCGTCGTGAACAAATCCAGCAGTTCATCGACCAGCAAACGCTCTCACAACAGCAGCACGATCAGCAGGTCGGGGATTTGCTAAAACGCTTTGGTGAGCAAGAAAACGTCATGCAGAAGAACATCGAACGGTTTGAATCATGGGCAGAAGCCTACCGCGAGATGAAAAAGATCATTGATGATTTCGAGCGTATTGGAGATCGTTTGGAGCGTCGAATCAACGAAGTCGCAGAAATGCAGCGCCTTAGCGAAGAACGTTTCCGTCAAGAATGGAACGACTGGCGCTCAGACGACCAGAAACGCTGGAAACAGTTTACGCTCTCCAATGATGAAGTCTGGCGTATGCACGATAAAGATTTTGAACGCTTTGTGCAGAAACTAGATGAAGTTCAACTGTTCTTTCCACCCCTGCAAGACAGCCTCTCTCGACTGTGGAATCTTGAACGGGAACGCGCTCAACTCTACCGCGAACGTTATCAGGCGCTTTTGCTCACCTACGATACAGTGGGCGCACCTAAACAAACCACCACAACCGGCAGCAATGGGACGAAATAAGCGTGGTTTATTCGCGTGTGTGTCTTTGATTTAAATGCGCGTCATTGGGACGGCGGGACATGTCGATCATGGTAAATCGACGCTGGTCAAGTGTCTGACAGGAATCGATCCTGACCGTCTCACAGAAGAAAAAATCCGCGAAATGACGATTGATCTGGGTTTCGTGTGGCTGCCCCTGCCCAACGGTGAAATGCTCGGCATTGTTGATGTGCCGGGACACCGGGACTTCATTGGGAACATGCTGGCGGGCATTGGCAGCATTGACGCCGTTCTGCTCGTCATAGCCGCTGATGAAGGTATGATGCCACAAACCCGCGAACATCTGGCTATCCTCGATTTATTGGGTATTCAGCATGGCTTGATCGTCCTTACAAAGATCGACCTCATCACCGATCCTGAATGGCTTACCCTGATTAAATCAGACATCTCCGCGCAAATTGCTAAAACCTCGCTGGCGAATGCCGAAATGATCCCCGTATCGGCATTCACAGGCGAAGGTATTCCTTATCTTCTGAATCGAATTGCCGCGCTTGCTCCCCTGCC
>JBBQRJ010000437.1:0-4439 GCA_038214955.1 Aggregatilineales bacterium
AAGCCATTCACATACCTCAGTGACCACTTCTTACCCAAACTGCGGGCTGCGGGTATTGATGAAGCGACCCTACGCCAACTCACAGTCGATAACCCGTTTCGAGCGTTTGCTCGTTAACAACTCACCTTACGCAGGGTGTCAGTTCGACCCCCACCCCGCTCGCTGCGCTCACCTCCCTCCCCCGAATTCAGGGGAGGGCGCAAACAGGAGTCTGCTTGCTCCCCTCCTCGAATTCGGGGAGGGGTCGGGGGTGGGGTCAGAAATAACGATCTTCGTAAGGTGAGTTAATAAGGGGCAGTTATGGAGTGCCGCATAGGATGAGGGTTGAATTTCGCCCTGTTTTAACGTCGAATCCTATATTCGATGGGAGTACAACATTGTGATAGTCTTGATAAAAGATGAGTTTTGAGAAAGTTCTCAATGATCAGACATTTACTATCACCTAGAAAGTTACTCATGCGGCGGCGCCACATGCTTGCATTGCTCACCATACTAAGCCTTTTGAGTATGGGATTGGGATCAACTGCTGCATCTCCTACGATGGAAATTGCCAATCAAAGTGAAATACAACTGACAGGGTGGTTGGTGAGTATCACCAGTGACCCACTGTCTGACTTCTCTGAGCAGAGCCAAGTCTATGTCTTGCTGCAAGACGCCAACGGAAATAATTTGGCGCAGCTTGATGTGAATTACGCCACGCTGATCGAATTCAACCGCAAGCAGGTCAGCATTACCGCCGAGTCTGCCGCAAATGATACCCTCGCTGAACCCTTGCAGGCGGGCATACCGCTGCTGCGCCCGCTGACCATCGAGGCGGTAGGCGACCTGCCCATGTTCGAGCAGTCGCTTGGCTCACAGCCCTGGGTCAATGTGCTGTGCAGTTTCCCCGATGCCGGGACGCCGCCGAATCTCCCCGCCTATTATGACAACTTGCTTCGAGCGACAGAGCCGGGACTCAATCACTACTGGCAGACGATCTCGTATGGCACACTCAATCTCGATGGCAGCCAGACGACCACACAGTGGTTCACGCTGCCGAAACCCTACGCCAGTTATATCAATGGCACTACTGCGCGACTCGGCTTGCTGGCGACTGACTGCGCGGCGGTGGCAGATGCAGAAGTTAATTTCCCCGCCTTTGCGGGCATCAACTTCATGTTCGATGCGGCGCTCGGCTGCTGCGGCTATGGCGGCGCTCAGACCTTGACACTCGATGGACAGACGAAAGTCTACCGTGCGACATGGCTTCCGCCTTCGACGAATTTACAGGTCTGGTTGGGTCACGAAATGGGGCATGGCTTCGGGCTGCCGCATTCGTCGGGTCCTCACGACGACCCACCGAATGCTTTGAGCATCTATGTCTCGGATTGGGACATCATGAGTTCGGGCAGAAGTTGGAATCAAGTGCCGGGCTTCGGCTATCTGGCAACGGGTACGATCAGCTATTACCTGACCCTCGGTGAATGGGCAGACCCCGCCCGTGTCATCACGGTAGCGCCGGGAGACACGCAAACAGTGTCACTCGAACGGCTGCAAACCGCCGTCACCAGCACCGAGCCTTTATATGTTCGAGTGCCAATCGGGGGATCAAACGATCTTTTCTACACCGTAGAAGCCCGCGATTTGCTAGGATATGATGCGGGCATCCCCGCTCAAGGGGTCGTCATTCATCGGGTCAACCTCGACTCCGACACTTCTACTAATCGAGGACCCGCCCTTGTCGTGGATGCTGAGGACGGCAATACGAATGTGAACGATGCCGGGTCAACGTGGCTGCCGGGCGAAGTTTACACCGACCCGCTGAACGGCATTACGATCAGTGTCCTGGCGCAAACCGCCACTGGCTTTCAAGTGCAGGTGATCAATAATGCCGCCGCGCCGCCCCCGAATGATGAGCCGGGCGGGGCGCTCGACTTCATGGCAATTTCGGGATTACGGGCGCAAGCAACGATGGAAGCCACCAAGTCGGGCGCTGAACCGACGCCCACCTGCGGATCGGGTGTCGGGAAAACCGTGTGGTATCAGTTTACGTCACCCCCTGCCACCGGGACGTTTACCCTGTCAACCGCTGGTTCAGGCTTCGACACCGTGCTATCCATCTTTACAGGCACACCGGGCAGTTTGACCCAAGTGGCGTGTAATGACGATTATTCTGGGCTTGGTTCCCGTTCGCGTATTGATTTACTTGCAGTGGGCAGCACCACCTACTACATCAACGTAGGCGGTTACGATGGTGCAAGCGGGGGCATGGAACTGCAACTCGCCTCGGCTGGATGGATTAATCCGGTTGTCAATGTGACGACGGACAACGCCGATTTCAGCGCGACGGACGGCGCATGTGATTCTGATCCGTCTGCGGCAGGTTTCCAGTGTTCGCTGCGTGCGGCGATTGAAAGTGCCAACAATGACCCCAACCTCGATACGATCACGTTTGAACCGCTGGTGTTCAATGTGCCGATGACCATCAATTTAACGAGCAATCTGCCAAATTTCAGGACAGCGATCAAGATTGATGGGCCCGATAACGCCCGCGTGACCATCAATGCGGGGAATGTGGCAGGACGGCGCGTCTTCACACTGCATCCGGGCGGTACTACTGCCGTCGAACTGCGCGATCTGACGATCAACGGCGGTCAATGTTTGTCAAGCTGTCCATCAGTCGGTGATTCGGGCGGCGGGATTGTTGTTATCTCTGGCAATGTGACGCTGGTCAACAGCACGGTCAGCGGTAACAACGCTGTGTTGGGCGGCGGCGTTGCGATCACGGGCGGGACATTGACGATCACAGGCACGAGCATCACCAACAACACCGCTACGAACGGGGGCGGGTTGTACAGTGCTACAAGTTCAGTTGTGTCGATTAGCAGCAGCGTCTTTGACCACAACACTGCGTCCAGCTTGGGTGGCGGGGTACGGATCGCCTTTACGCCCTTGACGATCACGGATACCACCTTCGCCAACAACGGTTCGACGGAGGGTGCTGGATTCTATATGAGCAATACTGCCAGCGTTATGATCGCCAACAGCACGTTCAACAATAACACTGCGACCAGTTACGGTGGCGCAATCTCTAATGCTGTCGGCACAACCTCGCTCACCGTGAGGAACAGCACGTTTACGGCAAACCGAGCCAACAACTCTGGCGGCGCTGTTCGCAGTCGCTCTCCTGCGACGTTCGTGAACAGCACGATCTCTGGCAACTTTGCTGGAACAGTGGGTGTGAATAACGGTGCTGGCGCGGGCGTCAGCAATTTCAACACGTTCACCGCGCAAAACACGATCATCGCGGGCAATATGGGTGCTGCCGCGTCCGCCGATTGTGGGGGTGGAACGACACAGATCACGGGGAACGCCCATAACCTGCTTGGTTCTACCTGTGCGCCAACAGGAACGGATATTTCCACCACAAATCCGCTGCTTGACGCGCTCGCCTCTAACGGCGGAATCACGCAGACGATGGCGCTTTTGGTCGGCAGTCCGGCGATCAACGCGGGCAGCGATACGCTTGCGACCAACGCGGGCTTGACGACGGATCAACGGGGGGCGGGCTTCCCGCGTATTCAGGATGGCACAGTCGATATTGGCGCATATGAGACGCCGCCGCCCAACACCCCGCCGACGATCAGTTCGGTCACTGACCCGATGATTTGCTCTGGCACACCCACCGACGCGCTTGCGGTGACAGTGGGCGATCAAGAAACGTCCGTCGGTAGTCTGGTCATGAGCGGCACATCGAATGATCAAACGCTTGTGCCAGATGCCAATATTGTGTTCGGCGGCAGTGATGCAGACCGCACGGTCACGATTACGCCGACGGTGGATCAAATTGGGACAGCCATGATCACGCTGACGGTCACCGATGGCGATTCGCTGACGGCGCAAACGACCTTCAACCTAGACGTGATCGACTGCAATCCACCGATCACCGTGACCAGTATCACGCGCTTGGACGCCAACCCGACGAATGCCGCGCAGGTAAGTTGGACAGTCATGTTCAGCGGCGCGGTTTCCGGTGTGACGAGCGCGAATTTCGACCTTGTCCAATCAGGCATCAGCGGCGCGTTGATTGCGAATGTGAGCGGAGATGGCACAACATGGACGGTTACAGCAAGCACAGGCAGCGGTGACGGAACACTCACGCTGCAACTGGTGGACGCGACGGGCATCACACCGACTGTAACGACGCCTCTGCCGTTCATCGGTGAAACGTACACCCTTGACCGCACTGCGCCAACGGTGAGCATTTCGAGCGTCCTGAGCAGTCCCACAAGCGCCACCCTGATCCCCGTTACTGTCACCTTCAGCGAATCGGTCACGGGTTTCGATGCGACGGATTTGATCATCGGCAACGGCATTTCGCTCAACTTTACGGGGGGCGGCACGACCTACCTATTCGATCTCGCCCCGGCAGCCAGCGGAGCAGTCACGGTTGATATTGC
>JBBQRJ010000438.1:0-4437 GCA_038214955.1 Aggregatilineales bacterium
TTCTGACCCCACCCCCGACCCCTCCCCGAATTCGAGGAGGGGAGCAAGCAGACTCCTGTTTGCGCCCTCCCCTGAATTCGGGGGAGGGAGGCGAGCGCAGCGAGCGGGGTGGGGGTCAAACTGACACCCTGCGTAAGGTGACTTAAATGGTTTAACACGGGGATTGCTCTCCCGTTGCTCGTAGGGTGTTAATTGATGTGTCACGCACGCCGCCTTCCATAAATGAATCACGCGCCGCCCACCCTTGATAACGGTTCTGTGCCACGTCAACATACAGCACATTCAACCAATGATAGCCATCTGCCTCGACTTCTACCGAACTGGGGACAAGATATACCCGTGCATTGTTCGGAATACGCAGCACTTGAGGCGCTGTTGTATCAGGTTGCGCCCGCAAACTGATCACGTTGTCGGCATCGCTGCCTGAATACACCACGTATACGGCGCAGTTCTGCCCTAACGCTTGTGCATTTGGAGAGGGCAAACTTGTTGCTCCAACAGAGGGTAAACGGGTCGGCAGCCCAGTGCGATTCGGCGTCAATTGTAGTGTGGTGGAAAGAGTCGGCGGCTGGTTGGTCAGTAGAACGATATTTGTCTCTGGCAGTTCTACGGAAGGCAAAATTTCGGGCGTGCGGGTGGGCGCAGAGGCAGACTGCAAATTACACGCCCCTGTTACAAACATCACGATGACCAGCCATTTCCACATACGATACGCCTTGTAAGAAATAATTATTGTTATTATACACGGGATACAGCAAATCTACATGAATTCTCCATGAACCACACAGGGTATTTAAAAAACACATTGCCCGCATACATGGGAAACAGAATCCCCGTTGTAAGGCGTTCGGTAGGAGCAAATCTCTCTATCTTGCTGGCAAATCGGTACGACATTGTGTCAAAAGTAGGCGAATCGTAGGGACGCGAATTATCGCGTCCCCAACAATCTACACATCCACCGACATACAGGGGATCAACTGCCCTGTTTCAAACGAGCGGATCGTATCGAACACCATGCCAAGCGAGTGCAGGTTATCAGCGCCCGTCGTGATCGGGGGCTTGCCTGTCGTCACGCCTTCGTAAAACTCGTGCAGTAAATACGCCTGATGCGTGTACGGCATGTAATCGAGCGGCTGTGGCTCAAGCGCAGTGTCAAAATCCTTGTTCCAGTCAGAAACTTCGCCCTTGTAGACAAGGTTATCGCGCATGATGATCACGCCATTTTCGCACTCAAAGCGCCAGTTGCCATTCCATGACGTTTCCGCGCCTTGCGAACACCATGAGGCGTTATACGACACCATGATATTGTTCTCAAATTCTAGCAGCACCGACGCCGACGCATCGTGTTTGAATGTACTCCAGGGCGGATTCCATGAGCGTCCGTAAATCGTGAGCGGGTTGCTGTTGAGGAAACAGCGCATCATATCGAAATGGTGAATCGACATGTCGATGATCAACGGGTACTGCATTTCGCTGCGGAAGTTGTTCACCAAGCGCAAGTTACGATAATGCGACCCCGTAACCGCCGCGATCCGCCCCATTTCGCCCGATTGCAGAATGCGGCGAATGGTCTGCACGGCGGGGTAATAACGCCGATTCTGCGCGACCATATGCGTGAGTCCGGTTTCTTTCGCCTTGCGGACAATCGCTTGCGCCGACTCGAACGTGTCTGCTAGCGGTTTCTCTGTGAGGACGTGCAAGCCCGCATCCATTGCTGCCAGCGCAACGGGCATGTGAAAGCGCGGCGGCGTGACATCGATCACCGCGTCTGCTTGCACATTGGCTAATGCTTCTTCCAACGACTTGAAGATCAGCGCCCGATCCAACCCATGCTTTTCGGCTTGAGCCTCCGCAATCGTATCGCTGATTTCGACAAATCCCGCGTGTTCGACTTCTGTAGATTTGAGAACGGCATTCAACCACGCGCCGCCCATGTTGCCAATCCCAACCTGAATGACCTTCATATTGTTTCCGCCTACCGTTCCTATTGTGCGATGGAGTCTGCGGCGTAGTGCGCCAGCGTCGCAAACATGCAGCTAATTGTACCCCTGCCCCTTAAAACTCCCACTGGTCTATTGGGCGGACTGCTCAATACTTTCCTGACGTTCCCCTTTGACGACATCGGGCAGGACGAACCACGCGAATAACGCCGACGCAAACATGACGATTGCCCCCACGAACAGCGCCCGCGTCATGCCGTTCATGAACGCCGTCCGCGCTGTGAGCGTCACTTGATCTACCAGCGCCGGATCAATCAATGCCAGCGTGTTCGGGCTGATGGCAGTTTGCAACCCGGCGGACACCATTGCAAAGGATTCTGGCGACAGCACATCGGCAAGCGGCGCAATCCCGCTGATGTAAATGGTCGTGCCGATTGCGCCTAACACGGCAATCCCAAGCGCCCCACCGAGTTGGCGTGTCGTGTCGTTCATGGCGCTGCCAACCCCCGCTTTTGCGGGTGGGACAGAACTCATAATCGCGTTGGTAGCGGGGCTAATCGCCAAACCGATGCCCCCCGCTTGCAGGACTTGACCGATGAACACCCACGGGAAATAGCTGATGTCGATGCGATAGATGAGCGACTGATACAAAAGCGACGATCCCGCAATTAGCACGCCGAGGACAACCGTCCGCTTTGTGCCTAAACGCTTGCTGACCCTCGCAGAGTTAGAACTTGCAAACGTCAATGAAACCGCCAGCGGCAGGATCATCAAGCCCGCAGTGAAGGCTTGATAACCGAGAATGGATTGCAGGAATTGGGGTAGGAAGAAGAACAACCCGAACAAGCTGAATGACAGCAGCGTCAGCGTGATATTTGCGCCTGTGAAGGCGGCATTACGGAAGAAACTGAGCGGCAGCATGGGGTTAGGGATGCGCGATTCCCAGATGGCGAAAATCGTGAGGAGGATGACGGCGGCGGCAAGCGCGATCAGCACATTGGGTTCAGTCCACCCCACAACGCCCGCCTCGATGATGCCGTAGATCAATGCGAATAAGCCGACAATCGACAACAGCGACCCGACCATATCCGGCGGGGGCGCGTTCGGCTCTCTGGTTTCGCCTAAGAAGAACTGTCCACCAATGACCGCGACAGCAATCACCGGAAGGTTGATCAGGAAAACCGAGTGCCAGCTAAAGTTCTGCACCAGAAATCCACCTAAAACGGGTCCAATGCCGACGCCTAAGCCGAACAGCGATGCCCATGTTGCGATGGCTTGCGGGCGTTCTTCGCGTGGAAAGGTCGCGCTGATGGTGGAGAGCGTCGCAGGGAGCATCAACGCGCCAGCAACGCCTAAGAACATGCGCGAGGCAGTCAAAAAGCCCGTATCGGGTGACAATGCCGCTCCCAACGACCCTACGCCGAATAGAATCAAGCCGATTTGCAGCGCCCGCTTACGCCCAATGCGATCTCCAAGTGTTCCCATGGTGAGCAGCAGCGCGGCGAACACCAGCACATAACCATCGAGCATCCATTGGAGTTCGGTGTTACTGGCGTCGAGTTCTCGCGCAATGGAGGGAAGTGCAACGTTGAGAATGGTATTGTCGAGGCTGAGGACGATGACCGAAATACCAATAAATATCATACCAACCCATCGACGCTCATAGTAAATCGAGTCGGTAGGAACCGTAACAGACGACGTTGCCAAGAGGCATTCTCCTAATTTGTTCAGGCAGACGCGCTAAGTGTACACCAGTCCGCTTACGAAATAGACTGTCCAATGGTCTAGTGGTATGCTACCTAGAAAAGAGACTCGGCGTAAATATGAGGAGAAATAACCGATGGTAGCTTATGAACAAGTGGCGACGCTGGCAGATCAGCTAACCTTAGCAGAAAAAGTCCGGCTGTTGGAGCGGCTTAGTACAGCAGTCAAGCACGATCTCGAACTAGAAGCATACAAACATATTCCGTGGGAACAATTTATCGACCTGACTTATGGCAGTTTAGCGGATGATCCTATTGAGCGCGATCAACCGCTTTATCCTGATGTGCGAGATGAGATTGAATGAGGTACTTACTCGACACCAATACATGTATCCGTTACATCAACGGACGCGCACCTCGCATTCGAGAGCAGATGCGAAGTATTCTCGATGCTGACATCCTAATCAGCACAGTGACCAAAGGTGAAATGTATGCAGGGTCAGCCAAGAGTCAATCGCCTGAGCGTTCTCGTGCTACACAAGATGCCTTTTTCATTCGCTTCGCCAGTTTGTCATTCGATGAAGCGGCGGCAGAACTGTTC
This sequence comes from Aggregatilineales bacterium, assembly GCA_038214955.1. GTDB lineage: Bacteria > Chloroflexota > Anaerolineae > Aggregatilineales > Phototrophicaceae > Flexifilum. Next base: position 4,245 of record JBBQRJ010000438.1, read on the forward strand.
GGGAGAATCAAAGCAACACTAGAGAAGGCTGGTACCCCGATTGGTCCTTATGACATGCAAATTGCCGCGATTGCACTGGTACATGGCTTGATTGTGGTCACGCACAACACACGGGAGTTTGCTCGAATCAAGGACTTGCAAATTGAAGATTGGGAAATTTAACTGTGACATACGACGTAGCCAAGAGGGTGGA
>JBBQRJ010000439.1:0-4425 GCA_038214955.1 Aggregatilineales bacterium
CAGTGGTTAGCAATCTATTGGGCGACTCATCAATATGAGGAACAGAACCCGCAGATTGCGGAACTTTACCCCAAACTGTTTGAGATGTATCAGGCGATCACACTATACAACGCGCCGACGCAAAGTTTTACGAGTCTTGCGACCCGCTTTTCAGAAGGGTCGCTTCGCAGCGATCAGGAATATAGATTGAAAATCGCATCTGTGTACCACCCACTCATTGACTCCGTTTTTTCTACCCTGTCTCAGAATGAAGATCAGGTGATGTGGCGCTACCCATTACTTGTACCGTCAGAAATCCGCGATGATCTGTTCCAACATTTGCTAGGTCGATTTTACGATGTCACACGCTGGTATCCCTCCTTGCAACCGATGGCGAGGGCGCTGCGTCCCGATATTCAACAGCCTTCCACACCCTATGCCAATCAGTTTAGCAAGCAAATTATCAACCTTCCTTTAGCTCACAAATCTAACAGTCTGCGAGTGCAAATTGCCGAAGCGATAACAATGTATCGAAATTGGAAAAATATATGAGCGACGTTGAACTGCTCCACATCATGCGCGGCGATCACATTGAATCGATTCATTGCGGATCGGTTGCAGTCGTAGATCAATCCGGCAAGTTGATTCACACGCTCGGCAATCCTGATGAATTCGTATGGATGCGCTCGATTGCCAAGCCGTTTCAAGCAAACTATGTAATCGAGTCCGGCGCGGCGGATCGTTTTAACATCTCACAGCAAGAACTCGCTGTGATGTGCGGATCACACGGCGGCACACCTGAACAAATCGAACTTGTGCGCGGCGTGATGAATCGAATCGGTATCACAGTGAATGATTTGCATTGTGGGGTTTCTGTGCCGCTTGATCGCAAAGCCGCCGAGTCGCTTTCGCTGAAAGGGGGAAAGCTGACGCCGCTGCATCACCCGTGTTCAGGCAAACATATCGGCATGTTGACTGTGTGCAAGGCGAAAGGTTGGCAGATTGAACGCTATGAACACGCCGATCACCCGTTGCAAACGGCGATCCTCGCCTCTGTATCACAGGTTTTGAACGGCGCAGAAATTGCTGTCGCATTGGACGGATGCAGCGTACCCACGTTCGGAACGTCGCTGAGTGGTGTTGCGCTGGCATTTGCCCGACTCGGCGCTTTACCCCGCATCCCAGATGCTATGCGTTCGCATCCCGTCCTGATGAGCGGCAATAAGCGCATGGATACCACGCTCATGCAAATCACGAATGGGCGCATCATCGCAAAAGACGGATCAGAAGGCATGTTCGCGTTGAGCATTCCCAAATTAGGGTTAGGGCTGGCGATTAAAATCAGTGACGGTTCAACGCGGGCGATCATGCCGGTTGCAACCACGCTGCTATCCCGCTACGGATACATCACGCCAGAAGAAACCGAACGATTGAACGCCGCCTACCCGACTGACATCACGATTCACACAGGTGAAATCGCGGGCGAATTGAAAGTGATCATCTAATGTATACACTCGACAGACAAGAACGTGTTAGAGCGCGTTATAAGACGATCAAAGCGGGCTACCGCCCTGCGTTGGAAATCTATGACGAGATTCTCAAAAACTTGGTCGATCACGACACGCTGCTGCTTGATGCGGGATGCGGACCCGGTGGTCTGGTCAAAGCGATGGTGGGACGCGCACAGCGAGTCGTCGGCGTAGATCGCTATGTGTCGTCGTTTGCCGACCAGCTAGAGATCACCGAGGCAGTTGAGGCGGATTTGAACGCACTCCCATTTATGGATGCATCGTTCACGTTGATCACCTGCTCATGGGTGCTGGAACACCTGCCTGATCCCGCCGCCGTATTCAGCGAGTTCAGCCGCATCCTCAAACCGGGCGGACAGGTGATGTTCATCACGCCGAACAAACTCAACTATGCCGTATGGATACGCCGACTTGTGCCAAGCGCGTTGAGTCAGCGGCTTGTCCACGCGATTTATGCCCGTGACGAGCATTTCATCAACCCGACCTACTATCGCGCCAATACGCAGCGCGACATTGATGCGCCGATGCAAGCCGCCGGACTGCGACCCGTCCGCTTTGAGCATATCAGCGACCCGTCGTATCTGGCATTCAACGAACCGCTGTTCCGCGTGAGCGTGCTGATCGAACGTGTAATTGATCGCTACAGCCCGAAAAGCCGCGTACATCTGGTAGGAGTGTATCAGAAATAAAAGCCCCTCTAGGCGAGGGGCAAAAATGCTTTACAAACCGGATGCCGTGACGCCGTATTCACCCGAACTGTACACATAGATCGGCGTTATTGCTTCACCGTCCTCGCTCAGTTCGTCGTCATGCGTCCAGTTGAACATCCAACGGGCGTCGCTCACCGTAAGGTTGACGCAGCCGTGACTCTGGCGATAGCCGAACAGGTCATGCCAGTACGTCCCATGCAAGCTGATACTGCCATCGAAGTACATCACCCAAGGGACGCTTTGCAGCGCATAGGCACTCGGCGCACCCGTCGCCCCTGCCATACCATCAGCGGGGAGACTTGCCCAGATGTTGAATAACCCCTCGTTGGTCTCGAAATGTTCCAACCCTGTAGAAATCAACGTGGCAAAAACGGGAGTATCGCCTTCATAGGCGACAAGCGTTTGCTCGTACAGGTCAACAGCGACCCACTTAGCGCCCGCTTCTACCCCTTCTGGGCGTTCGATGCGCTGTGCCTTGGCGACAAATCGCTGTTCAACCCACTGGTTCGGTCCAATCATGTACCAGTGCCAACCTTCTTCATCGGTGGCAGTGGCAAAAACATTGACCCGTTCGTAGCGTTCAATCCAACGATTCGTTGAAGTGGCGTAGGGTCCACCGGGATATTCTGACGTGTAAATGCGGCTCAAATCCAGCACCCACGCAAACGGATATTCCAGCCCATCATCAATGGTCACGCCTGTAAAATACGAGGGTTGAGTCCAGCGGGCGAGGTCACGTTGAACCCAGCGCCCATCTTCAATTTGCAACCAGTTCTCAACGCTGAAATCAATTGCCCGCACAAAGTTGAACCCCGCCGGAATCTCACCCGTCGGTTCGCCGCCCGCCATTGAATAGGTCGGGATAGCGTCGGGTCCGACTCGCCAAAAGCTGTAGGTATCGAGCGTATAGCCGTCCTGAGCGATGGACTCGACGTGCGGCGGGCGCGGGAACGCCGCCATCATTGCAAGGCAGTCAGCCCCTAATTCGCCGCCATCATCGTACTCGGCGCACACTGTCGGGTCAAATTCCAGCGTTTGCGCCGATACAGCAGGCGCGATCATCAGCAATAGCATACTTAACAGTAAAAGTCGTCTCATGTCCGTACCTCTATGTAAACGAGAGCGTAAAACACTCTACTTGGGACATGGTTTTTTGTCAAAGGGGAGTCGGTAAAGCGTAGGGTTATTGGCTCAAGAGGCGAGACAGAAGCCCGATCATTCCCCCGCCAAGAATCAACCATGTGGAATTTACTCTGAATCGGATGAGTAGAACTGCCGCAGCAACCGTCAAGATGAGCGTCAAGAGGTCGATCAGCGCCGCCTGTGCAATTTCAACAGTTACTGCTGCCATCAGCCCAATGGCAGCGACGTTCACGCCATCTAACAGCGATCCTGTCCAGCGTGATTGGCGAAGTTTGGGAATCAGCGGATTCGTTAACAATACGAGGATAAAACCGGGCAGAAAAATCCCCAACGTCGCCACAATCGCGCCGGGAACGCCGAGTAACTGATAGCCTATAAACGTCGCCGTTGTGAACAAAGGACCCGGCGTAAATTGACCGATGGCTACCGCGTCTAAAAGCTGTTGATCGGTCAGCCAACCCAGCCGCTCAATGAAGTCTGTGCGGAGGAATGCCAGCAGTACATAACCACTCCCGTAAATAAGCGCACCGATCTTAAAGAACGTCAAGAACAGTTCATTGAGCGTCACGGTGATGGTTTGCGCCAGCGGCATGAGGATCAAGATCGCGTTAGGAGCGCGTCGAATATTCTGCACGATCATCACGAACACCGCCGCGCCAAGCAGCAAAGCAATTTCGTTCAAGCCAAGCCAGTACAGGACGAACACCATAAGCCCTACCGCGCCGAGCATGGGTGTTTTGACCGCCTTACGCCCTAATGTCCAGATCGCTTGTGCGATCACCGCAATGACGACAGGTTTGATTCCGTAGAGCAAGCCGTCAACAGCCGGAGTCGTCCCAAAGGTTTGGTAAAACCACGCTAGCAGCAGAACAATCAATGCAGCGGGGATGATGAAGCACGCGCCCGCCACCAGCAACCCGCGCCACCCTGCCCGAATGTAGCCGATGTGCATGGTCATTTCAGTAGAACTGGGACCCGGAATCAAGTTGGTTGCGCCCAACAGGTCGAGAAAATGCTCGTCCGTTAACCAACCGCGCCGCTTGACAAATTCGTCGTGAAACATG
>JBBQRJ010000440.1:0-4414 GCA_038214955.1 Aggregatilineales bacterium
GGGCGTTTGAAATACCCCTGCATAACATTATGCCCGCGCACGCAAATTTCGCCGCGTTCGCCCGCGCTCAACTGTTGACCGCTCCCCGACGGGTCGAAGATCGCCATTTCGTTTGGCTCAATCGGACAGCCGATGCTCGGATACCCGTAATCCAACATCCAGCGCCGATGCTCATCCGGCGAAAGGTCAATCGGCAGGAAGCACGAATAGCAGGTCGTTTCGCTCAAGCCGTAGCCGTGCAAAATGGAGATTCCGAAGGTGTCCTCGAACGTTTTGACGAGGCTCATTGCCAGCGTCCCTGCCCCACAGATGAGATGACGGAAGCGCAGCATGTCGGAACGGCTCACGCCCTCCCCCCAGATCGACGCGCCTTTCGCGGTTTGCTCCGCCGCGTAATCGAGCGAGAATTGCAGCAGAGTCGGGACGAGGCTCACGATTTGCACGCCTTCACGGGCGATTCGCTCCCAGAAGTGACGGCTCGAATACTGGCGATTCAGCACCACCGACGCGCCTGCATACAACGGCGTGATCAGCGTGGCGACAATCCCGTTGACGTGATGAATCGGCAGCACGTTCATCATGCGCTGGTTTCCGGTGATGCCTTGCCACTGGCAAATGCCTTGCGCGTCTACCAGCAAATTGTATTGGCTCAAGACGACGCCTTTAGGTGCGCCGGTTGTGCCGCTGGTGTAGACGAGAAGCGCCTCATCATCGAGCGTGGGGCGTTCATTGGTAGACATGAACGTGTTGGGGCGGTTGGCGATCTCTCTATTGAATTCCATATAGTCGATTGAGATGCCGCCCACCACGACGATCTGTCGGATGTTTGCCGCGCCGAGTCCGTCTGCCTCATCCCCGTTGATGATGCGTTCTGCCCGTTCGAGATATTCTGAGCGGGCGAAACACACTACTGCCTCGCTGTTCCGCAAAATAAAGGCGATGCGGCGGTCATCTTCGGAGACGTTGAGCGGGACAACCGCCGCCCCGATCAACCAGCACGCGAAATAGAGGATCACCGTGTCGCTGTGATTGTAGGCAATCGTCGCCACACGATCCCCGCGTCGCACGCCGAGATCATCATAGAGAAAGCTGGCGGCTTGATGCACCTTGCCGTTGAAGTCGGCAAAGGTCAGCGCCTCGCGTGTTCCATTGGTGTCGTAATGAATCAAAAAGTCTTTATCAGGGCTAACGGTTGCATGAAGCGAAAGTAAGTGACGAATATTGCGAAAAGGAACTTTAGCGTGTTCCGGCGGGACGCCGCGAAGCGTCCGCGCCGCGTGGATGTTTGCGAGTGTGTCCGTCATAGAGGTTTACCTAATTAGGCGGTAGACGTTTGCGTTTTTCTGTGTCATCGGTGGGTAGGACAGGCGACTACTAATCACGCTCGAACGGACGGATCAAATCTATACCGTAGTAGCGTGCCACTCCGAACAAAGCCGTGACCGCGATCCCTTCGTCAATGTTGCCAACAATCGGCAATACATCCGGTATAAATTCCAGCCAACCAGCCGTTGGGTTAAGCAAATACAGCACCGAAAAAGCACCAAGTCCAAGCACAAACATGTTCTTGACGATGTTTCCCATACAAATTTTGCCTTTCGTGAGGATTATATTGAGTATAACGTTTTTACGTCATAGACCACAGCCACTAAAGTGGCATGGCTTGCAACTGAGGCGGGGTTGACTTGCAAGCAAGTGTACCCAAGTCACTCGTCACCAGAGGCTAAATGACCGTAGCCCAAGCACTAATATTTTTCGCGGCGTTCACGTCCGCATGGGCGACGTGTCGGCAGTTCACACACAGGAATTGGCTTTGACTCTTTCGATTGGCTTCCTCGATATGTCCACAGGCAAAACAGCGTTGGCTCGTGTAGCGTGGATCAACCACGCGCACTGGAACGCCAGCGCGTTTTGCTTTGTAGAAGAGGAAAGCTCTCAGTTGAGCGAACGCCCAATTGCTGTGTTTTGCTCGTGTGTCTGCGCCCTTGACCCTTGTCCTCGTGCGAATGCCCGTCAAATCTTCTACGGCTATCGCCCGATTCGTGTGTACAGCGCATTGCACAAGTTTCTTACTGATGCAGTGATTCACGTCCGTTTGAAAACGACGTTGTTTACCCGCCAGTCGTTTCAAGTGGCGTTTGGCGGAGCGCGTGTTTCCACGTTGCAGATTACGCCGGAGGCGCTGATGTTTAACGCGATTGCGTTCAATGACGGCGCTGCTGGCAATATCCCCGTCGCTGGTGGTAGCGATATTCACCACGCCCATATCGACACCCAGTGCGCCTTCGGTTTGTTTCTCGCTCGGATCGGGAATATCGCAAGTCGCAAGAACGTAGAACGCGCCCTTGTGGTAAACCAGATCAGCTTCGCCTCGTTGATATTGCAAGAGGTCGTATTGAAGTTGCCCGGCGACATAAGGAATATTCAACCGTCCGGCAATGCTCCAAATCGAGACACGGCGCAAATCGGTGTACCACTTGAGGATACGGTCATCGTAGGCAATCGCACCGCGTTTGCGGAAGGTGCGCTGCGTTTTCTTGTCCAACTTGTAAGCGTCAGCGACCTTAGAAACAAGGCGCACAACCATTTGCGCGGTCAAGTCGAACGCTGTACGAACATCATGATAGACAAGTTCCTGCAACCTGAACGTGGCGAATACCTTTGCATCCCAAGCACGTTGGCTGATGTAGTCACAAGCGGTATTTGCCTTTTCCAGTGTTTGGAGTAGGTAACTTGCTTGCTCATCAGTCGGTTGCAGTTTCACTTTCGCGGTCAGCTTCATATGCCTAGTATAACACAGGAGTTCATATGCTTCAATGCCTAGTACGGCTAAAGCCAGAAAACGCTTCCTCCACAGCGGTTGAAACCACGTGGCTTCCGCGCCCTAAAGGGGCGACCTTGTGATTCGCCCCATTGCCGACCAGTTGATCGCCGTGTGGGAATCGCTCAACAAAACGAACAAATGAATAGACTTAACAGCTCACCTTACGCAGGGGGTCAAATTGACCCCCACCCCGCTCGCTGCGCTCGCCTCCCTCCCCCGAATTCAGGGGAGGGCGCAAACAGGAGTCTGCTTGCTCCCCTCCTCGAATTCGGGGAGGGGTCGGGGGTGGGGTCAGAAATAACGATCTGCGTAAGGTGAGTGAGGTAAATAGCTTACACTACGCGGACGAGTGTTCCGACTTCTGCCCAGTTGAAAATCCACTGTGCTTGCTCAACGGGGAGGTTGACGCACCCGTGACTCATCGGGCGTCCGAACTTGTTGTGCCAGTACGTCCCGTGAATGGCGTAGCCCTGAAAGTAATACATCGTGTACGGTACTTGAGGGAGGAAATAATCATCCCCGCTCATATCGTCCGCAACGTACTTCACATAGATGTTGTAATCGCCCGTGAGGGTGGGAGTCGCGGGCAGCCCCGTTGAGACGATCTGCGTCCACACCATTTGACCATTTTCGTAGGCGTAAATGCGCTGATCTCCCGTCGAAACGAGGATCGATTTGCCCGATGATGAGGGCGCGGCAGGGATATTTTCGGGAACGTATTCGCCGCCCGCCGGAATAGTCAATTCTTGACCCACCCAGATGATATTCGGGTCGGTGATGTCGTTCAGCAGCATAATATCATCTATGTTGACGCCGTACTGACGGGCGATCAAACCAAGTTCTTGCCCGCTCTCGACCATATGGGTCGTCGTTTCGCCCGTATAGGTGGAGGCGGGTTGTTCGACCTCTGGTGCGACTTCGATCATGTCGAGGTCAAAGGCGCCATCTGCGAGTTCGCCAGAAACATCCACACGCAGACGATCCAGCATGACGGGAATATCCATTGAGCGACCCATTTGCGGCGTGTCGCCGGGGATCGCTGCGATATTGACTGACTCGCTCAACGCGAACAAGCCCGACTGCGCGAGATTCAAATCCACCGTGTAAATGGGATTCACGCGAGTATTCGCGGGTGCATCCTGTACCGCTTGCCACGTCGCATCGACATTCAACGTCGCGCCGAGATCAGAAAGTGGGATTTCCCAACGTCGATCCCGATCCGTCGCGCTGATCGGGTCGTCTGCCAGCGATTCGATGCTGGTGCGGGCGCTGGCGAATGGTTGATCGCTCAAGGTGAGTCCGGCAATTTGGACGCCAGTCGGCACACGTTCCGGCGATAAGGCGATCACAGCAATGCCCGCTGCGCCCATCAATAGAATCAAAGTTACGATTCCCGCCGCGCCTCCCATGACTAAATAAGGCGACAGCCGACGCGGTGCTGTACGTCGCATTGGAGCGGGTTGAAGATAAGGTTGAGGTTTAGGTCTGTTGTTCATAATGACCATTGTATAATCACGCTGTAGATTAGACGTAAGAAATAGACAATTTGTACCCAACGCTTGCCCTACGCTGATGGGGTTTTCTCTCAAA
>JBBQRJ010000441.1:0-4411 GCA_038214955.1 Aggregatilineales bacterium
TTCATCGCTGTACAGCACGACAGCAGGGCGCTCGTCTGGTGCTGGTTGGCGGCAGTTTGTACAATTCCAAAGAAGAACGCGATACGCGAGAACTGGCACAGGCATTGCAACTGACTGATCAGGTTGAATTTCGGGGCGCACAAGCGCCGGAACAGGTCGCACAGGCAATGCGCGAGAGCGCCTTTCTCGTCAGCCCAAGCCGCCGCGAAAGTTTTGGTACGGTGCTGGCAGAGGCGTTAGCCTGTGGAACGCCTGTACTCGCCACACGCTGCGGCGGACCCGAAGATATTGTCAATGATGAGGTGGGGCGGTTGGTTGCGCCAGATGATGTTGATTCACTGGCGGCGGGACTCGATGATATGTTCGCCCGTGCGCCGACGTTTGACTCGGCGGCGTTATCCAACGACGCACTGAGCCGCTACCGTTGGGACATGATTGCGGAACAAGTCATCGGCGTGTACCATGCAGCACTCAAGCATTCTGGAGAGGGCTAAATGTCGTCTATTCACAAACCCCTAATTGACCGCCGGATGCGCCGCCGGCTCGTGAGTCACCATCTGGTACTCGCGCTCATCAGCGGCGGCTTGACCGCCGTACTGTACGCGCTGACTCCGTCGCCCGACCCGAATCTGCGCTTGAGTATGGCGACTGCCTACACGGGAATGCTGCTGCTGGTAGCGACCCTATTCACGGGTCCGCTCAATGTGCTGCGACGGCGATCTAACCCCGTTTCGACTGATCTACGCCGCGATATAGGCGTGTGGGCGGCGATCATCGGCGTGCTGCATGTGGTCGTCGGGCTGCAAGTTCACATGGGCGATCCGTGGCTGTATTTCTTCGCTGAACGCGGCAAAACAGTTTTGCGTAACGACCCCTTCGGCTATGCCAACTACACCGGATTAGCGGCGACAATCATTCTCGTCTTTTTGTTGGCGCTGTCCAACGACTACTCGCTGCGTAAACTGCGGCGTACATCATGGAAAAATCTGCAACGGCTGAACTACCTGCTGTTTATTCTCGTGGTCGCTCACGGATTTCTCTATCAGGCAGTGGAAAACCGCGAAAGACACTGGATCGTCACGCTGGCAATAATGGTGGGGGTGTGCGTGTTATTTCAGGTTGCGGGTTTTATCGCCCGTGTGAGAGAGCAAAAACCTTCATGATCCGTGCGGGCATTGTCGGGGCGGGCTTGATGGGACGCTGGCACGCCGACGCCATCCGGCACAGCGGCGGGCGCGTTGAGGCGGTTGCTGATACGAACCTCGATGCAGCGCGAAGGCTGGCAGGACGGGATGCACAAGCCTTTGCACAGGTCGAAGCAATGCTCGACGCCATACCGCTCGATGTGCTGCATATCTGCACACCCACCCGTTCCCATTTACCGATTGCGCTGCTGGCTCTCGAACGCAAAATACACCTACTGATCGAGAAACCGCTCACAGAAAATTACGCCGATACCGAACACCTGTATCGTGCGGCGGCGGACGCGGGGCTGATTGTTTGCCCCGTGCATCAGTTCATGTTTCAGGATGGAGTCATTCACACGGCGTCCGATCAACTTGGGAAACTGCTGCATCTAGAGTCAGCATTTTATTCGGCGGGCGGCTGTTCGGATGAGGTCGTCGCCGATATTTTGCCGCACCCGCTGGCATTGATTGATCACTTTATGCCGGGTGCGCTGGCGTCGATGCAGTGGCAGACGCTTCACCCGTCCGTAGGCGAACTCCGCGCATGGTCAGCGTGGAAAGAGGTCACGGCGTCGATCACGATTAGCATGAGCGCACGTCCCACAGTGGCGGCGTTACGACTCGTTGGCACGCGGGGAACGGTGACGCTCAACCTGTTTCATGGCTACGCCGTGAGCGAACCGGGGGATGTGTCTCGCTGGCGCAAAATTATCTCCCCATTTGATATGGCGGGGCGCACGCTGACCGCATCAACGTTGAATCTACTCAAGCGCGGCATCCAACGTGAAACCGCCTATCCCGGTTTGAGGCGCTTGTGCCGTGCGCTGTACGCGGCGATAGGCGGGGATGCACCGCCCCCCATTTCACCCGACTCGGCGCTGGCGGTGGCACTGGCACGCGATCAACTGCAACGCACGTTCATCAAGGACTAGGCTTTATGCAAATCGGACTCAACGCGCAGCGATTGGCGGGGCAGCGACTCGGTATCGGGCGTTATTTAGAGTACATGCTCAAGCATTGGAACACGATGCTTCACGACGGCGATCAACTGCGCGTATTTGTGCGCGATCCGTTTGATCCGGCTGAGTTGGGCTTATCATCTGGCGTGCAAGTGGAACAGCTTTCGCCGCCGTTGACTCCTGTGCTGTGGGAAAATCTACTGCTGCCGCGCCAGTCGTCACGGCTTGATGTGCTGTATTGTCCCAGTTACACCGTGCCTCTGCTCTATCGCGGGCGCTGTGTCGTCGCCATTCACAGCCTCAACGAGGCGCAAAGCGGCACGCATCCCTGGTGGTATCACCTGACCTACAGCCTCATGTATCGGCTCGGCGCACGGAAAGCCCATACGATCATTGTGCCGTCCGAGTCAACCCGACAGGATGTGATCCGGCTGTATAACGTCTCGCCATCCAAAATTGTGATCATCCCGCAGGGCGCAGATGACTCGTTTCGTCCGCTCGATGATCCCGAACAAAAGCGCAAGACGCGGGTACAGTTTGTCGGGTCAGATCGCCCCTATCTGCTGTTCGTCGGCAAACTGTCGCAGCGGCGAAATATCCCCCTGCTGTTGAGCGCGTTTAGCCTGTTGAAACAGCGCGAAAATATCCCCCATGCGCTGCTGCTGGTGGGTCCCAATCACCTACATTTGCCGATTGATAATTTGGCGTGGGAGTTGGGGATTGCAGACAGCGTGATCCAGACGGACGGAAAATTTGCGGATCATCAAGCGTTGATTTCGATCTACAATGCCGCCGATGTGTATGTCAATCCGTCGCTGTATGAAGGTTTTTCGATGACCTTAGTCGAGGCGCTGGCGTGTGGTTTGCCCGTCGTGGTCAGCAACCGCGCCGCCCTCGCGGAAATCGCGGACGGCTGCGGCATGATGATCGACGACATCACGCCGGAAGCATTTGCAGACGCTATTCACCGTGTATTGACCGATTCCGCGCTCAACCAGCGGCTAAGGTTGCAAAGCATCGAGCGTTCGCACGCCTATCGCTGGCAAGGATTCGCCGCGCAAACGCTGGATGTACTGCGACAAGCGGCAAAATAGGTCAAAGCAGAGTCCGGCACGCTTCTGCAATCATGTCGATGGTGTAATCAATGTGCGCGTCGGTGAGTGCGGGATACACGCCAACCCAGAAGGTTTGATTCATCACGATGTCGGTATTGGTCAACGCTCCGGCGATGCGAAACGATGCATCGGCGTAGGCGGGTTGGCGCGTGAGGTTGCCCGCGAATAACTGGCGCGTGTGAACCTGTTTTGACCCCAGAAAGCGCACAAAATCCACCCGTTTGATCTTGTTATCGGGGCGAATCGTGATCGGGAAGCCAAACCAACTCGGCTCACTCCCCGCCGTTGCTTCGGGTAGAATCAACACGGACTCGTAGGCTTTCAATCCGTCGTAGAGACGCTGCCAATTCTTCTTACGTGCCTCGATGAAAGCGGGCAATTTTTTCATCTGTGCGACCCCGACAGCGGCTTGCATATCGGTTGCTTTCAGGTTGTAGCCGATGTGCGAATAGATGTATTTATGGTCGTAGCCAGCGGGCAGTTCGCCTAGTTCCCACGAAAACCGCTTGCCGCACGTATCATCTTTGCCGGGTTCGCACCAGCAGTCGCGCCCCCAGTCACGAAAGGACAGGAGGATCGTTTTCAACTGCGGACTCTGCGTCACGACTGCGCCACCTTCGCCCATCGTGATATGATGCGCGGGGTAGAAACTGGCGGTTGCCATATGCCCGAACGTCCCCGTCAGCTTGCCGTGATAGCGCGACCCCAATGCATCGCAGTTATCCTCAATCACCCACAGGTTATGACGACGCGCCAATGCCATCACCGCGTCAAGGTCAAACGGGTTGCCGAGTGTGTGCGCCAGCATAATCGCCCGTGTGCGCGGCGTGATCGCCGCTTCGATCAACGCGGGGTTAGCGTTGTAGGTCGGGATGTCAATATCGACAAACACAGGCGTGAGGTTATTTTGCAAAATCGGGTTGACAGTGGTGGGGAATCCGGCGGCGGCGGTGATCACCTCGTCACCCGGCAGCAAGCGGCGATCTCCAAGGTCTTTGGATGTGAGCGCCGTCATCGCCAGCAAATTCGCAGACGATCCCGAATTGCACAACAGGGCGTAGCGGGTATTCAGGAACGCGGCAAATGACCGCTCAAACTCAGCGGCAAAGCGTCCGGTGGTGAGCCAGAAATCGAGCGCCGAATCGACCAG
>JBBQRJ010000442.1:0-4399 GCA_038214955.1 Aggregatilineales bacterium
CTCTCAGTTGAGCGAACGCCCAATTGCTGTGTTTTGCTCGTGTGTCTGCGCCCTTGACCCTTGTCCTCGTGCGAATGCCCGTCAAATCTTCTACGGCTATCGCCCGATTCGTGTGTACAGCGCATTTCACAAGTTTCTTACTGATGCAGTGGTTCACGTCCGTTTGAAAACGACGTTGTTTACCCGCCAGTCGTTTCAAGTGGCGTTTGGCGGAGCGCGTCCCCGTACGTTGCAGATTACGCCGGAGGCGCTGATGTTTAACGCGATTGCGTTCAATGACGGCGCTGCTGGCAATATCCCCGTCGCTGGTGGTAGCGATATTCACCACGCCCATATCGACCCCAAGTGCGCCTTCGGTTTGCTTCTCGCTCGGATCGGGAATGTCGCAAGTCGCAAGAACGTAGAACGCGCCCTTGTGGTAAACCAAATCAGCCTCACCCCTCTGATATTGCAAGAGGTCGTATTGAAGTTGTCCGGCGACATAAGGAATATTCAAGCGCCCGGCAATGCTCCAAATCGAAACGCGGCGCAAGTCGGTGTACCACTTGAGGATACGGTCATCGTAGGCAATCGCACCGCGTTTGCGGAAGGTGCGCTGCGTTTTCTTGTCCAACTTGTAAGCGTCAGCGACTTTAGAAACAAGGCGCACAACCATTTGCGCGGTCAAGTCGAACGCTGTACGAACGTCATGATAGACAAGTTCCTGCAACCTGAACGTGGCGAATACCTTTGCATCCCAAGCACGTTGACTGATGTAGTCACAAGCGGTATTTGCCTTTTCCAGTGTTTGGAGTAGGTAACTTGCTTGCTCATCAGTCGGTTGCAGTTTCACTTTCGCGGTCAGTTTCATATGCCTAGTATAGCACAGGAGGTTGTATGTTTCAATACCTAGTGCGGCTAAAGCCAGAAAACGCTTCCTCCACTGCCGTTGAAACGGCGTGGCTTCCGCGCCCTAAAGGGCTAGTTCTGTGAACAAGCAGATCAGGTAGGTGAGCGTTAGCACAACGGGTAAAAGATCACGCCAGCCCCGCGCACTTTTTCGCATCCAAGCCGCCCGTAACGGCGCGGTCACGTACAGAAACGCGCCCAGTGCCAGCAGTAGATGAGATGGACTGAGCAGCGCCTCGGTATTTTCTTCAAAACCGAACGTTTGATGCCAAACCATATCAAAGCCGCCGCCAAAGCCAAAGATCACCACGCCAAAGAGGGCTGCCATGTAACCGACTGGTAAGGCGTGCATCCAGTCGTAGCCCTTGAAGGTATTGCGGGCATATGAAAACATCAAGCGCAAGGCGACTGCCAGATAACCGGAGTATAAAACGGCGTGCCAAGGGGTGAAGAAGGTATCATCGACACGTCCGTGATTATGCGCCCAACCATCTAAATACAGCACCAACAGAAACCAACCCGAAAATAGGCACATCCAGAGATCAAAACGGATGCTGCCGGGGGGATAGGTTTTGCGTTTTTCTGTTGTTGCAAATGCGACCTGACGTTCAAGGGTTGTCATAATTTCTCCATGCTGTGTATATGTCGTTCTATACGTAACTCAATCGAGGGAGTTTCGCCACGTGTAGACTTGATGTGCGGGTTCGAGTTGCCGATCCTGTCCCTCATTGGTGATAATAGACGCGGTTCAACCAACAGGAGATGATTGTATGGCGATTCTCGGTATCGACATCGGCGGCTCAGGCATCAAAGGCGCACCCGTAGACACCATCGAAGGGACACTACTTGCAGAGCGTTTTCGCGTAGAAACACCGCAGCCCGCGACTCCAGAGGCAGTCGCCCAAGGCGTGGCAGAGGTCGCACGTCACTTTCATTGGGAAGGCTCGATAGGCTGCGGGTATCCCGGTGTGATCAAGCATGGGCGGACGATGAGCGCGGCGAATTTGGACGCGGGCTGGATTGGCTTAGAAGCAGAGCAGATGCTCACGCATGTGACCGGCTGCCGCGTCACGTTGATCAACGATGCGGACGCCGCCGGACTTGCCGAAATGCGTTTCGGGGCGGGCATGAACAATCCTAACCCGGTGATGATGTTCACGATTGGCACGGGAATCGGCGCGGCGATGTTCGTAAACGGTCATCTTGTCCCCAATTTAGAATTAGGGCATTTAGAGATTCGCGGCAAAGATGCGGAGGATCGCGCTTCTGACCGTATCCGCGTGGAAAAAGACTTGAGTTGGAAAGATTGGGCAGAGCGATTTAACGAGTATCTGGCTTATATCGAGAAGTTATTTTCGCCAGACTTGATCATTCTGGGCGGCGGTGTCAGCAAACGCTTTGATAAGTTTGGCGGCTTTTTAAGGACGACTGCACAGATTGTCCCCGCAAAACTGTTGAACGATGCGGGAATTATCGGCGCGGCGATGAACGCTGTCGAACACGAGACGCATTAGGATAGTTAAAAGGAGAAAGTTAAAAGTGGAAAGTAAAAGACAAACCTGTTTCATGCGTTAGCAGGGATAGAGTAGGGGTGGGGCAATGTCCCCACCCGTGTAGGAAGGGAGACTCTATATTCATTGGTTAGATTTTCTTAAAGCGTAGTGGAACAACTACTCCACTTTTGACTTTCGACTTTTAACTTTTAACTTCTGGCTTAAAATAGGCGGTGTGTTGTTCAGTTACCGATTAGGACTTCTCACCTATGCCGACTCAAAAAGATTATCTTTTCCGGGGCGATCTTGCCGAACTAGACCCTGATGTGGCGGAACTGATCCGTCACGAGACTGCCCGTCAGGAGCGCTATCTCATCCTGATTCCTTCGGAAAGCACTGTTCCGGCGGCTGTCCGCGAGGCAATTTCATCGCCGTTCCATAACATCTACGCGGAAGGCTATCCGCTAGATGAGACGCGGACAATGACACAGGCGGAAATTCTGGATTATAACGCCCGCTTGCCAGAGTATCGCCGCATTGCCGATAAACGCTATTACAAGGGTGCGGAATACGCCAACATTATTGAGGGATTGGCGCGGCGGCGGGCAGCAGAACTATTCGCAACCCCGCAGTATCCCGCTGAAAAGTTGTTCGTCAATGTGCAACCGCTGTCTGGCGCTCCTGCGAACAGCGCGATTTTCAGCGGCTTGATCAACGTGGGCGATACGATCATGGGGATGGATTTGCTGCAAGGCGGTCACTTGACGCATGGTAGCCCCGTCGCACGCAGCGGCAAGCAGTACAAGGCGATCAGCTACGGTGTTGATCCCGTTCACGAGCGGTTGGATTACGATCAGATTCGCTCACGGGCGCTAGAACATCGCCCTAAGATCATCATTGCGGGATTCACCAGCTACCCCTTCCCGCCGGACTGGAAAGTCTTCAAGCAGATTGCCGATGAAGTGGGCGCGTACCTGATGGCGGACATCGCGCATGTTGCCGGGTTGGTGATCGCGGGGGTGTATCCGTCGCCGGTGGGCATTGCCGATGTCGTCAGCTTCACCACGCACAAGACGCTGGCGGGCGCACGCGGCGCGATCATCATCACGCATCGGTCTGATGTGGCGAACAAGGTAGATCGTGGCGTGTTCCCCGGTGAACAGGGTGGTCCGCATGTCAATAGCATCGCGGGAATCGCGGTGGCGCTGCGACTGGCATACAGCGAACAATTCCACGAATTACAGCGTCAAACCGTCGCCAATGCCTCACGGTTGGCAGCAAAATTGACAGAACGCGGCTTGCGAATCCCCTACGGCGGCACGGGCAGTCACCTGCTGCTGATCGACACGAAAAGCGTGGTCGGCAAGGATGGGACTCCGCTCAGTGGGGATATTGCGGCGCGTATCCTTGATCTCGCGGGGATCGTGTGCAATCGCAACACCATCCCCGGTGATGCAAGCGCGTTCCGTGCGTCGGGCGTGCGCGTGGGTACACCCTGGATCACACAGCGCGGGTTTGGCTTGGCTGAAATTGATCGCTTAGGCGACTTGATGGCGGATTTGCTGTTCGCCTGTGAACCGTTCAGCTATACGGGCAAAAAACGTCCCGAACCCCGCGCAAAAGTAGATTTCGACACGTTGCAGCGCGTGAAAATTGGCGTGCGCGATCTCGCTGGTAGCGTCGGAATCGATACCAGCGCGGGCGAAGAAGAATACCCGCATTTCTACTACCTCGACGGATCATCAAGCGGTTGGACGACGCTCGGTACCCGTGATATTGGTCACGCCGATCCCGGTCAATTTTTGCAAGCGGCGCTCACCAGTGACGTACTGGCGCTGAAAGCGGGCGATCAACAGCCGACGCTGGTGCTTGAAGCGGACGGCTCGATTATGGCGCGGGGCGTGGTCGAAAAGACGCAAGAAGGCGCGTATCTGCTGCACGTCGAGTCGAATGGCAGCCGAGTCGCGGCATGGCTGCGTTCGCTGTCTGACGGGTTTGTGCTGTTCGACAAGACCGAC
>JBBQRJ010000443.1:0-4394 GCA_038214955.1 Aggregatilineales bacterium
AGACGTGACGAAAACAAGGTAACTGGATTCAAATGGGCTAAACCACGTTTGAAGCGACAGCGCCACAAAATACGACAGCACCACAGCGATAATCGTGACTCGGAATGACAAGATCATGAAGATCAGGATAATGGCGAGGAAGTACCAAGATAATAGCAAAACACCGTTCAAAGCTGTATTTGTTGGCTCACCTAACAAAGCGGCGAGTGGAGCAACCCATATACTTATCACAGTAAGGACTATACATAATTTCCAGAAGCGTGTATGAGCGAGGATATAGCTGATCCACAAGCCCACTGAACAAGTCACAACATCAACGGGGAAATCGCCTAGCCACATTCGACCAATGAAACTAACGAGCAGCACGGGCATAATCATGGTGATCAGCGAGGTTAAGACTCGCATTTGACGCCGTTCCGTCACGTTGATCAGTGTCGAATGGGGTTCAGTCATTTTTCGCCAGACCCTGTGAAGTCCTGGCGCAAAGTCACTAGTCGTCACAGTACGATCACCCTTGAAAATGCTCACCACTTCATTGATCGCAGATGATAACGCGAAAGAGCGTTGAAAACACATGATGCGGTCTCTATGATTAACCTAACCTTTGGAGGTTTACAACGTGGTAAAAATTGGAAATCCTTTCCGGTTGATCGGGCGTGGGCGGCGTGGAATTGTCAATCGCATCAGGTTACGCCATAAAAACCTTGACTACATCGCACTGACGCTCCCGGCTGAAATGTCTGCGCTGCCACAAGACCGTCATTGGCTGCTTAAGCGCGTGCAAGGCGAACCGCCAATTAGCTTGTGGGAACTCGATGAAATGTTTACACGCATCGCTCACGATCCGCGCGTCGGCGGCGTGATCCTCACGCTGCGCGGCGTGAGGATGCCCCTTGCGGATATTCAAACCCTGCGCGGATCAATCCGCCGCTTGCGTGAGCGCGGTAAGCGGGTCATCTGTCACGCACAGTCTTATGATCTCGCCTCGTATTATCTCGCCAGTGCCGCCGACCAGATCATGCTGCAACCGGGAGGCGATGTCACCACGCTCGGTTTACATCAAGAGGCGATTTTCCTCAAAGAGGCACTGGCGCTGGCTGGCGTATCTATGGATGTGGTGGCGATTTCGCCCTACAAAGGCGCATTCGACCAACTCTCCCGCGATACGATTTCTCCCGAAGGACGCGAACAACTTGAATGGCTGATCGACTCGCGCTATGAGCAGATCATCAGCGGCATTGCCGAGGGACGCGGACGTTCCGCCGATGAAATTCGCCGCATGATCGACACCGCGCCCCACGTTGATACGGATGCAGTCGCTTTAAGTTACGTCGATGCGGTCATCCATGAGGAAGGCTTGTACGCACATTTAGGGACAGAGCATGTCATCCCCTTCGACGAGGCGAAAAAGCGTCTGCTCATCCCGCCTCAAACTAAAAAAGGGGGAAAGTACATCGCCATTCTGGAAGTCAGCGGCTTGATGATCCCCGGCGAAAGCGGGAGTCCGCCCGTCGAACTACCGATCCCGTTCATCGGTGGGGAACGTGCGGGCGATGTGACGGTTGTCCAGCAGGTGCGTTCGTTGATGCAGGACGAGGACGCCGCAGCGGTTATTCTATTCATCGACAGCGGCGGCGGCGCGGCAATTGCCGCCGAATCCATGACCTCTGCGCTCGAAGAATTGTCGAAAACGCGCCCGCTCGTGGTTTATATGAACGCCATCGCCGCATCTGGTGGGTACTATATCGCCACCCCTGCCCGCTACATCATCGCACAGCCGGGAACGATCACCGGTTCGATTGGCGTGGTCACGGCGAAGCCTGTCACAGGCGGTTTACGCGACTTGCTTCATGTCAACGGGGTCGAAATATCACGCGGGGCAAACGCCGACCTTTACAGCGACTCACACCCCTTCACTGACCGCCAGCGCGACCAAGTCCGCTATATCATCGAAGCAATGTACGGGCGATTTATCGAACGGGTAGCACGCGGGCGCAACATGACCATCGAAGCCGTAGATGCCATCGGCGGCGGGCGTGTGTGGACGGGCGTACAGGCAAAAGCAAATGGTCTTGTTGATGAACTCGGTGATCTGCAAATGGCGATCCGCAAAGCACGGGAGTTGGCGACTCTCCCTGACAGCACATCCGTTCAGGTCGTCGGTGGGCGCGTGAAAAATCTACCGCCGCAGTTGGCAGAAACCGTCGTGCCAGCGGCACGTTATTTGCTGGAAAATGCACATCATATAGCGAACGGTTCAGCGCAAGTGATCACGCCTGTAGAGTGGCGATAGGGAGCATGAATCTAGGGTAACAAAACAAAATACTCAACGTGCGTCGGGCGAATGGTTGAAAAGTCACGGCTTTCCAAACTGCACGGCTGCCGCGTGGTTACGATCACGCGGATACCCTAAGGCAACTAAATAGCTTGCATCGACAAGAACGTCAGACATTATGCATATCGGAATCTTGACTACGCGCCCACTTCTCAAATAACTCGCGTTTGAAATGCTCACGACTGCGTTCAGACGCATCAGGTTCATCTAACCACTAGTTAACCTTCACAATAGGAGAGGGGCTTCTGCCGTGAATGCCGGATGCCGTGCGTGATGCAACGACTTCCACCGACTGAGACAGTATGAGATGATGCCCCATCTTAAAAAAGAGTGAGCTTTTAAGGACGCTCCTGTCCGATTTTCTCTGGGGACGTTGAATGTTTTATGGGATGGACTCTCCATCCCAACGCCTTACATTCCGTTGTTAAAGTGCCGCATTGGAGTGTGTTCCTACCATCCCATGACAGGCTTGTGTAGTCATTGGTCCAACCGTATTGAAAAAGAGTATAGTTTAAATGTGCGAGCCATGCATGGTACTTTACGCCTTATATCCCCATCGCTAAAGCGAGGGGTTTTACGGCGCTCTTTTGGTAAAGCGTACCTGTGCCAGCGATTCCCCATTCGCTATAATGGAATCTCGTACAACGTAGAACAAAAGTTCGCCATAATTCAGCGTTTCGTAGCTGTAATGTTCTAATTTCTACTTCTCACCTAAAAGGATTAAGTTTGATGACCCCACCGCCGATTCGCACCGACGGCAGCAATTGGTTTGCCGCTAATACCATGCGCGTGCGCGTGCCAAATATTATCCGCGAGACGCAGCATTTGAACGATTTCCCCATGTCGATTCATACCGCGCTGGATCGTTTGCGCGAGTCGATTGAAAACGACGCGCTGATCCCGTCGCTGCCCAATTCTGCGCCCGATTACGATTTGTGGATTGAGGCGTTCGCCACGCATGAGGGCGAAACGTGGCTTAACAGCGAATGGTTTTACGCAGAAGTCTACTTATATCGCTTGATCATCGGCGCGGTGGACTGGCATAGCAGCGGGCTTGATCCGTTTGTCGCCAAAAAAGAAGAAGAAATCACCGGAGAGGGTATTCAAGCGGCGATCCGTCACGCGCTGTCAGCATCGCCTGAAACGCGCTTGTATGATCTGCTGCTGCATTCGTTGTGGGGCAATCGCGTTGACCTGAGCTATATCGTTGGCACGACGCACGGCGCGGCGACAGAAGCCGATCTGCTGTCGGATGATCGCGCCGCCGTCATCGATCACCTGCAAGGGCGCGAATCGGGACACATCCACATGATTTTAGACAACGCCGGGACAGAGTTGGCAATGGATTTGATCCTCGCTGATGCCCTGCTCGATACGGCGGAACGAATCACGCTGCATGTCAAGGAACATCCGACGTTTGTCAGTGATGCGACCCGTACTGATGTGCTGGAATTCCTCAGCGAAATGTCATTGCGCGGATCGCTGACACGCGGATTCGGTCAAGAGGCGCGGGAAGTGAGCGAACGCTTGCAAGCTGCGATCATGGATGATCGCTTGCGTATCACGCCGGATCGCTGGTGGAACAGTCCGTATTTTTTGTGGCAAATGCCGCCGCGCCTGACATGGCAGTTGGAAGATGCCGCGCTCGTGATCATCAAAGGGGATGCGAATTATCGCCGCATGGTCGGGGATGCGCTGTGGCAGCCTGAAACGCCTTTTGCAGAGGTGGTGAGCTACTTCCCCGCGCCGCTGCTGGCATTACGCACGGGTAAAAGTGATACGATTGTCGGGCTTGCGCCCGGACTAGCGGGAACGCTTGACGCCGCCCAAAACGATTGGCGTTTCAACGGCAGGCATGGCGTGATTCAGTTTTATCGCCCCTAAAGTAGGGACGCGCAACGGCGCGTCCGCTGATTCATTAACTCACCTTACGCAGGGTGTCAGATTGACCCCCACCCCGCTCGCTGCGCTCGCCTCCCTCCCCCGAATTCAGGGGAGGGCGCAAACAGGAGTCGGCTTGCTCCCCTCCTCGAATTCGGGGAGGGGTCGGGGGTGGGGT
>JBBQRJ010000444.1:0-4389 GCA_038214955.1 Aggregatilineales bacterium
AAGTCCTCTCGCTGATGCTGCCGCGTGTGTTGGGCTTGGCAGTGGTTCAAATCAATTTTCTGGTGAATTTATCGCTGGCATCCGGCATGACTCCCGGAAGTTACAGCGCCCTCAAAACGGCGTGGACGCTGATGTTTTTCGTCTTAGGCGTGATCGCGCAAGGGGTCGGAACGGCGATCTTTCCGTCGCTGTCCGCGCTGACGGCGAAAGGCGACATGGAGGGTTTTAAGGATCGGTTGGCGGGCGCGATGCGCGGCGTGCTGTTCCTCTCGTTTCCCGCCACCGTTGGGCTGATTCTGCTCGGTCAGGTCGGGATCAGTTTGCTGTTGCAATACGGCGAATGGACACCCGAAAGCACAGCGGCGACGGCATGGGCGCTCGGATTCTTCGCGGTAGGAATTGCGGGTCACAGCTTGCTAGAGGTGCTGTCACGGGCATTCTACGCCCTGTCAGACACGCGCACACCCGTTTTGATCGGCGTGATCTCAATGGGCGTCAATATCGCCCTCAGCGTGATCTTGATCCGCTTCATTGGCGATCCCACCAGCCTGAGTCGCGGCTCATTCGCGGGCTTGGCGCTGGCAAATTCGCTCGCTACCCTGCTGGAAGGGGTGGCGCTGTGGTGGATTTTGCGGCGGCGCATCGGTGGGCTGAAAGATCGCTTTGTGATCGGCGGCGCGATTCGGGCATTCGCGGCGGCAGTCGGGATGGGCGTGGTCGTGTGGATCATCATCAATGTATTGGGCGGCTACGGCGGTTTGATTACAGCAGTGATCGGCGGGTTGGTCGGCGTGATTGTATTTTTTGTACTGGCATTCATCTTCGGCATTGATGAAGCCCGTACCATGCCGCGCTTATTGTTACGGCGTGGGCGGTAAAAATTAAAGAAAAGACTCAACGCAAAGGCGCAAAGAAAAGGGGTAAAGACAGGATTTATCGCGTCTGATTAAATTCTACCAGACAACCCCTATAGGAAAACTCATCGCCCTTTTGATAACTCACCTTTGCGTCCTTGCGTTAAATCTCTTTCTTTCTTTGCTTTTCTTGCCTTATTTCTTCGCCTGTTCAATCGGCAGCCGAATTTGAAAGCGCGTATTCCCCGGCTTCGACACGATCTTGATTTCCCCGTGATGATTTTGCACGATGGTGCGATGCGCGATGTCTAAGCCTAATCCCGTACCTTTGCCCACATCTTTGGTCGTGAAAAAAGGCTCGAAGATGCGCGACTGAATCTCTTCAGGGATGCCGGGACCCGTGTCTGCCAGTTCGACCCATACATCCTCGTTATCTGCCCATGTGCGAATGGTGATCGTACCGCTCATGCCCATCGCATCAACCGCGTTATCAATGATATTCGTCCACACCTGATTCAGTTCGCTGCCATAAGCGAGAAGACGCGGAATAGTCTTGTCATACTCGCGCTTGATCGTGATCTTATGTTCGCGCAGCTTGTGCGCCATGATGATAAGCGTATCTTCGATCCCGTCATGCACATCAATCTCTTGCTGCGGCGCTTGATCCATATACGAGTAGGATTTCACCGCCTTGACCAGATCAGAAATGCGTACCGCGCTCCGTTCGACCTCATTGAGTAGCGTCCCCGCCATCAACGAGGCTTCCAACCAGCGCACACCGTCTGTAAACGACTCATCCCCGATCAATTCATACAGGGTGTCGAGCATCTCCCCGGTGATCCCCGCAGAGACGAACATCGGCGCGATCTCCCACGCCTCATCTACGCTGTGATCATCCAGCCAATTGCCCAGTTCTTCTTCGCGGTCACTTTGTGTCAGCGAGTCCAAGTGTTCGGGTTTACGGAGCGACTCGGCAATCTGCTGTTGAAGGCTCAATAATTTCCCAAGTTGATCATCATCGAGCGAACGACTGATCTTGACCAGAAGTGGCTGCACCTTGCCAAACGACTCGCGCAGTTGATCGGTTGATCGCCGTACCGCCGCCGCCGGATTATTCAGTTCATGCGCCAGCCCCGCCGACAGCACCCCTAACGCCGACATTTTCTCACGCTGACGGGCGAGTCCTTCCGTCGTCTGGATGCGCCATTGCAGCGCCTGAAACAACTTGCTCACCACCACCGGACAAATCGAGAACATTTCGCGGAACGCCTGATTATCGAAGCGCAGCAGTTTCGTCAGGGTGAGAGCGCGGGCGCTGGCGACATAGGGCATACCGCTCAATAACGGGACTTCCCCGCTAAAGCCCCCGATTTTGTGCGTGTTGAGGATGATTTCGCCATCGGCGGCATTCTTGGTGATCTGCAATTCACCCGTGATGACCACGTAGAAATAATCCGACTCGTCGTTCTCGTGGTACAGGTAATCGCCCGGCTGCGCGAAATAATCCTCGCCGTGTTCCACCAACCAATTGAGCTGATCCTCGCGCAAATGCTCAAATAGAGGAACGCTTCTCAGTTCTTCGAGGGTTGCCATTAGAGACCCCCCAGATATTGATGGATGAACTGTACGGCAATCGACCCTTCACCTACTGCCGATGCCACACGTTTGACCGAACGGTGACGCACATCGCCAGCGACGAAAATTCCCGGCACGCTGCATTCGAGCAGGAACGGATCGCGGTCAGGTGTCCACCCTTTTGGACGCTTGCCGTCCTTAACGAGATCGGGACCCGTCAGGATGAAACCATGTTGATCGCGCACGACTTCCGGCGGCAGCCATTCGGTATGCGGCAGCGCCCCGATGAAGATGAATAAGCCCGCCGCGTCGTATTCTTGCTGCAAATGAGTCGCATTATTGACGATGGTCACGCCTTCCAGATGTTCGCGCCCCTTCACTGCCGCGATTTCGCTGTTGGTCAGTACGGTGATATTGTGGATCGCTTCAATTTGTTCGATCAGGTAAGACGACATGCTTTTCGTCAGCGATTCGCCGCGCACGAGCATATACACATTTTTCGCGTACTTGTGGAAGTACATCGCCGCTTGTCCTGCCGAATTACCCGCGCCGACGATGAACATATCTAACCCCGCCACGTTGGGCGCTTCGGTCATTGCCGCGCCGTAATAGACACCCGCACCCGTCAGCATGTCACAACCCATGACATCGAGGCGGCGATAAGAGACGCCTGTAGCGATCATCAGCGCGTGACAGTTGACTTCGCTTCCATCCGACAATTTGAGAACTTTGTAATGCTCATCCAACGTCACGCCAACCACTTCCGCCGGGGTGAGAATTTCCACGCCAAAGCGAGTCGCCTGTGCGACAGCGCGACGGGCGAGATCGTTGCCGCTTAAGCCCACCGGGAAGCCGAGATAGTTCTCAATACGCGAACTCATGCCCGCTTGACCGCCGGGGGCTTCCCGTTCGATCAACAGCGTGTGCAGCCCTTCGGATGCGCCGTAGACCGCCGCCGCTAACCCCGCCGGACCGCCGCCCACGATCACCAGATCATAAAACGGCTGTTCCGCTTGCGTCTTTAAGCCGACTCGCTGTGCGATTTCGACATTGGACGGCTGCATAAGCGTTGAACCATCGGGGAAGATCAACACGGGCAAATGCGGATCGGTCATGAAACTGAGTAACTGCTGCGCTTCGGGGCTGCCTTCCAAGTCCAACCAGCGATACGGTAGGCGGTTGCGTGCCAGAAAGTCCTTGACCTGATGCGCCTTAGGCGACCACTGATGACCGACCACACGGACGCCCTCAAATGCGGGGCGGTAGATCGATTTCCACGCATCGAGCAGGTCATGAATGATCGGGAACAGGTTCTCTTCGGGCGGATCCCAAGGTTTCATCAGGTAATAGTCGAGCGCAATCACATTAATCGCCTGAATCGCCGCGTTAGTGTCGGCATAAGCCGTCAACAGGACTTTCTTGGCGTCCGGGTACATCTGGATCGCCTGTCCTAGAAATTCGACACCCGTCATTTCGGGCATACGCTGATCTACGACGAACAACGCCACGACATCATTTCGCAGCCGTAACTGACGCAGCGCATCAAGCGCGTCTGACCCTGAACTTGCCCGCATCACGCGATATTCTTTACCAAACTGCCGCCGAATATCACGTTCAATTGCGCGTAACACCTCTTGGTCGTCGTCGAGTGTGAAGATTATTGGTTTAGATGCCATTATTCCATCCGTTTTGATTTAGAGTTGATCAGATAATTCTGCTAAGAGTGTTTCAACTTTCCGTTTCAAATCAGGCAAGTACACACTGTCGTTTTCATAATGCTACTGCATCCCGCAAAATACGAGCGCGGATTGAGTCTTTGAGTCCGCGTTCCGACACAACATCTACTTTGCAGCCAAGCAAATCTTCTAAATCCTGTATCAGCGCAATATGATCGATCAAACTCGTTTCAGCATTAAATTCAACGAGTAAATCACCTTACGCAG
Organism: Aggregatilineales bacterium; assembly: GCA_038214955.1. Taxonomy (GTDB): domain Bacteria; phylum Chloroflexota; class Anaerolineae; order Aggregatilineales; family Phototrophicaceae; genus Flexifilum. Next base: position 4,373 of record JBBQRJ010000444.1, read on the forward strand.
GGTGTCAGTTTGACCCC
>JBBQRJ010000445.1:0-4373 GCA_038214955.1 Aggregatilineales bacterium
GCTGGTGCTTTCGCTCATGGACGGGACTCGCTCACAGGGGGAAATTGTGCAAACGTTGTGCGAGAAATTCCCGCAAGTTTTCCCCGCGCCGCGTCAAGCCCTTGACCATGTGACCGCGCTGGCGAAACGCTACAGCAAATAACATCCTTAACGTCTGTTTTGTAGTCTGGGTTTGCTGGTATCATTAAGCGCGTATCAGCAAACCGTCTTTGAGTAAATAGCGCGTGACACAATTCTACAAAGCATACAATTTACATATCCAATCGACATTTCCACTGCTTGAACTGCTTCCTATCCCCGCCCCTGAACAGATTGATGTTCAAGTCCGCACCGTGCATGAGGTCTATCCTCACCTTGACGCGACTCAGCCCGTACATATCGTCCCTGAAGGCGTGGTCTATCGGTTGTATCCGATAGGCGTGCTGCTGGTGAGCGGCGGCAAAGAGATCACCTTGCAGACCCTCCCCGAATCCGAACCCGCGCTCGTTTCTGACCTGATCGTGAATAACGCAATGGCGCTCATCCTGCACCAGCGCGGACATTTTGTGCTGCACGCCAGTTCGGTTCAAGTGGATGGCGGCGCAGTCGCCTTCGCGGGCGAGTCGGGTTTCGGCAAATCGACAACGGCGGCGACCTTCGATCAACAGGGCTATCACATGCTCTCGGATGATGTCGTCGCGGTGGAAGCACGCGGCGCTCACCCGATGGTTTTTCCCTCCTTCCCACAGGTGAAACTGCTGCCCGACGCGGTAGCATCGCTGTATGGGTCGTCCGACGCGCTCCCGCTGCAATCGGATGACGGGCGCAAGCGGTTGTATCGCCCGGAAACTGATTTCCCGCAAACGCCGCAGCCGCTTAAGGCGATTTATCTGCTGGATCGCGGTGATCGGACGCAGATCGAACCGATTTCGCCGCGTCAGGCGATGATTGACCTGTTCCCACACTCGTATATTGCCCGCCAGATTCGCATGTTCGATGTGGACATCCTCAAGGGGACGGGGACAGAAGGCTTGCACTTTATGAACGTGGCGCGGCTTGCCAACAACGTGCCGATCCGCCGCTTGCGCCGCTCGTTTGCGCCCGGTGAACTCGCCGCGCTGCCCGATATTATCCGTGAGGATTTGGCAACCCTATGAGCCAACGCGCCCAACGAAAGTACGCCCGCCGAGCCGAGCGAAATTTTAAAGAACCACAGCAGCGCACCTTGAAGGAACGCCTTCATCAGGCGATGGAGCTGCGCCGCTCCTTACAACTCGTGTGGCAAGCCGCGCCGGAAACGACGCTCATCAGCATCGTTTTGATGCTCTTCTTGAGCGCGATCCCCGTCCTCATCCTCTACACGACCAAGCTGACGATTGACGAAGTGACGACCTTGCTCACGCTGCCGCCCGAAGCCCGCGATTTCAACCGCGTTGTGCCGTTGATCGCCTTGATCGCGGGGGTGGCGCTGGTTGAAATTGTGCTGAATGCGATCAATCGCGTCGTGTCGGATCGCCAGACGCGCACGGTCAAAGATCACGTCATCGACCTGATCCACAAAAAATCGCTGGAAGTCGATCTCGAATACTACGAAAATGCGGAATACCGCGACACGCTCCACCGCGTGCAAACCGACGCGCCCTATCGCCCACCGCGCATCGTCTCTAGCTTGATGTCGTTCGTGCAAAACACCTTCTCGCTGATCAGTTTGCTGGTGCTGCTGATCTCGTTCAGCCCGATCATTGCGCTGGTGCTGTTCGCCTCTGCGATCCCCGGTTTGTTCGCCCGCGTGCATTACGCCCGCGTGATGTTTAGCTGGTTGCAGCGCCGCGCCCAAATCGAACGGGTGATTTTGCATTACAACTACATTTTAGCCGTCGAAAGCTATGCCAAAGAGATTCGGCTGTTTGATTTAGGGCGCTTGTTTGCCCGCCGTCATCACGATCTCCGTGCGGGGATGCGTGAAGAAGAATTTGTCATTCAGGTACGCGGCGCACTGCGTGATTTTGTCGCGCAGTTTGCGGCGACGGCGGCAGTGTACGGGTCATACGCCTTTATCGCCTACCAGACGGTCATGGGCGCGATCACGTTGGGTAGTCTGGTGATGTATTTTCAGGCGTTCCAGCGCGGACAAAGTTTGCTGCGCGATATGCTCACCAGCCTTGCCGACCTGTACGAGCATACGATGTTCCTCACCCAACTATACGAATTTCTGGAGATTGAAGGGCATGTCGTCGCCCCCGTTGACCCCAAGCCCGTCCCCAATCCCATGCAGCAGGGCATCGAGTTCAAGAACGTGTCGTTTCACTACCCCAACAGCGAACGCCCCGCGCTCGAAAATATCAGCTTGAGGATTCGTCCCGGTGAGGTGATCGCGCTGGTAGGCGAAAATGGCGCTGGCAAAACCACGCTGATCAAGCTGCTGTGCCGCCTGTACGACCCCACCGAAGGCACGATCACGTTGGACGGGATCGATCTGCGCTGCTTTGATCCGGTGGAACTGCGCCAGCATATCAGCGCGATTTTTCAGGATTTCAGCGCCTACCAAGTGCCTGTCTTTGAGAACATCGGCTACGGCGACGTGAAGCACTTGGATGACCGCGAGAAGATCATTGAGGCGTCCAAGCGGGCAAACGCGCATCCTGTCGTCGAGTCGCTGCCGCAGGGCTACGATACGATGTTGGGCAAGTGGTTTTTGAAGGGCGAAGAATTGAGCGTGGGACAGTGGCAGAAGATCGCCTTAGCGCGGTTGTTCATGCGCGACGCGCAGTTGATGGTCTTAGATGAGCCGACCAGCGCCCTTGACGTGATGAGCGAATATGAGGTGTTCGAGCGTTTCCGGCAGGTGATTAGCGGGCGCTCTGCCGTGCTGATCAGCCACCGCCTGAGTACGATCAAGATGGCGCACAACATTTACGTGCTGGACAATCACAAGATTGTCGAAGTGGGTTCTCACGACGACCTGATGCAGAAGCAGGGCATTTACGCCAAGTTGTTCGAGACTCAGTCGCAGTATTACCGGTAAGAGACAGCCTCACCCCCCTGCCTCAAAAGACGCCTCACCCCCCGCCTCAAAAGACGCCTCACCCCCCGTCCCCCTCTCCGAAAAAAGGAGAGGGGGTGCAAAACCAGTGCGTTAAGCCCCTCTCCCTTGGGAGAGGGGTTGGGGTGAGGCGTCTTTATGTATTCAATACCTCGCCAATTGCCTCTAAGACCGCTGATAGCGAATGCACGACTTCTCCATTCGTGAAACGAATCACCCGAAAGCCTAAGGCTTCTAAACGTGCTTGACGCTCTGCATCGTATAGTTGCTGATCGGTTTCTTCATGAATTGAGCCATCAATTTCGACGATGAGATGCTGTTCGATAGCCACGAAATCCACAATGAAAGCATCTATCGCGTGTTGGCGTCGAAATTTCACCCCGTTCAGGCGGCGACTGCGGATCGCTTGCCATACGATGTCCTCAGATGGCGTAGGTTCTTGACGCATTTCCCTCGCTAAGGGTTTAAGTTTCCCCCATTGTGTAGGTTCAACCGTTAGATGTTTGGAGCGATCATCAGACATACTTCATCTCCTACATTTAATCGCTTCTACGAATAGGCAGAAGTTGCATTTCTCTATTTCTGCCCTAACTTCTGCTCAATTTCGCGGATAAGTTCTTCCGCCTTTGATGTCCAGTTTGTTCGAGGAGCGCCACGTGTTATATCAAGATAACGCTTTAAGTCTTTTAATGCCCCTGTGAGATCGCTCTCGTTCTTGCGGTGAAATCCTCGGCTGAAATAAGCATCGGCGAACTCTGGTTTACGGTGAATGACTTCACTAAAAACAGGTATAGCCTCATATGGTTCATCCCAACCATACTCGTATAATGCTTCCGCAGTAAAATCTTCTAAGTAGTAAGGCAAATCTCCGAAGGTAGCGCCCGGTTCTTCATCTGTATAATCTGCTATCGTAGGTTTTAGGAAACGTGTTCGCAAACGATCCATTGCTGCTTCAAAATAATTGTGAGATACATCAACAGGTGTGTAACGTGCCAACTCTTTTACCTTACCCTTCAACAACTGTCTTGTGGTGTCATCAAAATCAAAATCAGGGGTTTTAATAGGAACGATGTTGCGATTATGTTTTAGGGCATGTTCTATCTCACGGCGCAACCAATCGCCCGGTTCGTTTATACGGTCAAACGTACCCGGTGTACAAATGATTAAAAAGTGTTTTCGTTCTTCAATCGCATTCAAAATACTTGTGTCGAACATACCAGAGTTAATGCTCTCTACATCCATGAACACATCGTAACCATGATATTTTAGATTGTAGTAGACTGCACGAGTAAGGTAAGAACCCACACTACGGCGATAGCTGATAAAAACGGTCTCTTGTGTTTGTTGAATC
>JBBQRJ010000446.1:0-4364 GCA_038214955.1 Aggregatilineales bacterium
GGCGATCCGGTGCTGCTTGTGCCGCTGTTGGAGCAAGAAAACGCCGCGTCCTCGTGGATTGGGGATATTCGCACCTATTTCGAGTATCCCGGTGAAGAACACGCCGTTGAGTGGATGATCCGCGAGTCGGGCTGTCAGCGGCTCGGCATTGATCGCCTACCGCAAGACCTTGATCGCGTTTTGCCCGCCAGCGCGACCCGTTCACGGCTGGTAGATCGGCTGCGTTGGGTGAAAGACGCTGAAGAAATCGTGCTGGTCGAACAGGCGGCACGCTGCGCAGATTATTGTCTGGAACAGGTGCGCGATTACGCCCCGTCGATTATCCGTGACGGCGGTACAGAACTGGACATCCTCGCTATGTGCCTGAGCAATACGCGGGCGAAAATGCAAGCCGAAGTCGGGGAAATTTTTCAGTTATACGGCGGGTCGATTGTCGGGACGGTTCACAGCGGCGAACGTGCCGCACTCCCGCACGGCTCACCCATGCAGCGCACACCCCTACGCGGCGAAACGCTGATCGCAGGGATCGGCGCGATGGTGGGCGGGTATCACGCAGAAAGCGGCGCAACCTTCATTGTCGGTGAACCTCGTGGCGATCAAATGCGCTGCTTGCAAGCGGCGCGAGATTGTGACGCCGCCGGAGTCGAGGCGCTGCGCGTGGGCAATACCTGCGCTCAGGTCAACACGGCGGCGCTCAACGTGCTGAAAGACTACGGGCTAGGTGATGCGATCCGCCATCGCATCGGGCATGGCATGGGCTTACAGGGACATGAAGCCCCATGGCTTGCGCCCGGTGATGAATCGCCGCTCGTCCCGAACATGGTATTTTCCAACGAACCGGGCATTTATCGTCCCGGCATCGACGGCTACCGCACGATCAATACGATGATCGTCACCGAAGGCGCGGCAAGCGTGCCGAGTCACTTTTTAGCCGAAAACCCGCCCGAACAACGCATACTCACGCTTTAGGAAAGGAATTACTCTCATGCCAGAACCAGCCGCATGGCGGTATCAAAAGATTATCCGCCCCCTGTTTGACATGCCTTCACCGCGCCGCGCCTTCGTCAATGCGCGGGTGCTGACCTGCGTAGGCGATCAGGTGATCGAAAACGGGTTTGTCGAAATCGAAAACGGGAAGATCAAAGCCGTTGGCGCGATGAGCGACTTTAGCAGCGACGCGGATACCGTCGATTGCACGGGCATGTCGATTATGCCGGGGATGATCAACTCTCACGCGCATCTCGCATGGGACGGCGTGCATGATCTGGCGCGGCAGTCGATGGACGACGCCGTAGAGATCAGCGCATACAAATCCGCCGCAAACATGATCAAGAATTTGCGGGCGGGCGTCACGCTCGTGCGCGATTTAGGCATGAACAAGACCAATTTCTTCGCCAAGCAAGCGATTGAGCAGGGGATATTTCCGGGACCGCGCTTGCTCATCTGCGGCGAAGCGATCATCCAGACGGGCGGTCATACCTACTGGTGCTGCCGCGAAGCCAGCGGCGCGGATGAAATGCGCCGCGCAGTGCGTGAACAGGTGCGCGGCGGCGCGGACTTGATCAAGATTATGGCGTGTCACGATACGTTGGAATTTACCGACGCCGAACTGGAAGCCGTGATTGATGAAGCGCATCGCAACGGCTTACCCGTCACCGCGCACGCCACCTATGACGACTGCATCAACCGCGTCGCACAGTTCGGCGTGGACTGCGTTGAGCATGGCGGTTCGATGACTGACGAAACGATTCAGCTTCTGGTGGACAAGAAAATCCCGATTGTGACAACCTTCGCGCCGCTGGTCATGCAAGCGAATGAAGAAGTGGCGCGTAAGTTCAACATCCCTGAATGGAAGATCGAAGAACGCAAGAAGGCGGTTGCCAATCCCGCACGGTATACGGGCTTGGTCAATGCGGCGAAAGCGGGCGTCCCGATTGCGTTTGGCACAGACGCGGGCAGTCCCGCCGTCGGTCATGAGATTGTCGCGCCGGAACTGAAATTTATGGTCAAAATCGGCGTAGTGGCAGACAACTACGGGGCGCTGCGAAGCGCAACCATTGTCCCCGCTCGTCTCAGCAAGGTAGACAACAAGATCGGCACGTTGGAAGCGGGCAAAGACGCCGACCTGATCGTGATTGACGGCAACCCGCTTGAAGACCTTGACGCGCTCGAACGGGTGCAAATGACGTTCATCGCAGGGAAAAAGATGATCGGCGTGGGGAATTAACACAAACGAGCGATCATGCTGAACGGGGTTTTAAGACGGGAGCGGCGCGGCACGCTCTGGTTTTTGCTGTACGGGGCAGTCTATCACATCGGCATGTTTGGCATCGGCGATGTGATTTTGAATTTCTATTTCGTCAGTTTAGGCTACGACGCGCAAACGATCAGTTTGCTCCAATCGCTGCCGCGTGTGGCGGGTTTCTTGACGAGTGTTCCCGTCAGTTTGATCGCCAATCGCATCGGCAGCCGCCGCATGATCGCGCTGTCGAATGTGGGCGTGGTGATCGCTATGCTGCTGCCCGTGTTCGTCCCGCTGTTGCCCATCGTGGCGATCAGCCGTTTCTTGATCGGCTTCTCATATGGGGCGCAGCAAATCGCGTCCGCGCCGCTGATGATGACGCTGGTAGAGAAGCAGTCACGGACGCGATTTTTCGCCTATAACAACGTGATCAGCCTGACAGCGGCGGCAGGCGGAAACTTTATCGGTGGGCATATTCCATCGTGGATTGACCCGCTCAACCCGCAATCGACTTACGCCTATGGCGTGACGCTGTTAATCGCCGCGCTGGTGACTCTGTTGTGTATCCTCCCGTTCAGCTTGATTCGCACGGACGCCGCGCCGCCTGTCGTCGAATCGGCACACCACGAAAGTCGCCGGACATGGGGATTTCTCGCGTTTCTGGCGCTGCCCATGCTCATCTTTGGGTTCACGGGTGGGCTGACGTTTCCGTTTTACAACCTGTTCTTCCGGTCACAGTTCAGCTTGCCCGATGATATGGTCGGGACGATCATCAGCATTGGTTGGCTGGGTATGGGGCTAATTCCGCTGCTCAATCCCTTCTGGGAACACCATTTCGGGCGGGCGCGGGCATTGGCGATCACCATGACGATTGCCGCGTGTGGATTCTTCGCGCTCAGTTTTGCGCCAACCCTCCCTTTGGCGGTGATCGCGTTCGCCGTCGGCATCTCGTTTCGCAACGTCATGCAACCGCTGTATCAACCGCTGGTTTTGGACAGCTTACCGCGTGAACTGCATAATAACGCCAGCGGAGTCAGCATGGTTTTGTGGAACGTGGGCTGGTTCACAGCAACGGCGATCAGCGGCAGCTTACAGATCGCGCTCGGCTACAGCGCCATCATGCAGATCGTCGCGGTGGGCGTGCTGCTGACCGGAATCGGCGTGTTCGCCATCTTCCGAAAGCCCCGCATAATCAGCCCCATTAGACTAGAGGAACCTACAGCATGACCATTACAGGTATTTTCAACATCCTCGCCACACCCTTTGACGCCAGCCAAGCGATTGATGTGGAGAGTTTGCGCCGTTTGGTCGAATTTCAGATCGACAAAGGCGTATACGGGCTGACGATCCTCGGTGTGCTTGGGGAAGCCGCCAAACTCACGGTTGATGAGCGCCGCCTCGTGATGGAAACGGTCATGGCGACGGGGAATGGGCGTATTCCGGTGGTCGTCGGCACGAGCCACGCGAAAATCGAAACGTGCATCGAACTCAGTCAAGCGGCATTCAACGCGGGCGCAAACGGCGTTATGATCGCGCCGCCGCGAATGCCAAACGCCAGTGATGAGGATATTATCGCGCTGTACAGCCGCATCGCGGAGAGCATCGACGGCGCGATTGTCGTGCAGGACTTCCCCCCCGTCAATGACGTGATCATGACCGCGCCGATGCTGGCACGCCTCGCGGAACAAATTCCGAATGCGCGTTACCTCAAGCTGGAAGACCCGCCGCTGATGGAGAAGATCGGGGCGATTCGCGCCTTGACCGACCAGTTCCAGATTTTCGGCGGTCTGGGCGGCATGTTCCTGCTCGAAGAATTGCAACGCGGCGCGTCCGGCACAATGACGGGATTTGCCTTTAGTGAAGTGTTGATCGCGGTCTACGAGGCGTTCAAGGCGGGTCGCATGGCGGACGCCGAAACGATCTTTGATCGCTATCTGCCGCTCATTCGCTACGAGAACCAGCCCGTGATCAACCTGACGATCCGCAAAGAAATGCTCTATCGGCGCGGCGCGATTGCACATCCCGCGCTGCGTAACCCATTCACACCGATCACAGAGGCGACTCACCGTGAAATCGACTGGGTTTTTCAGCGCGTCGGCATCACCGATCCCACACAGAAAAT
>JBBQRJ010000447.1:0-4356 GCA_038214955.1 Aggregatilineales bacterium
CACCTTGACGGTTTTGCGCGGTGGCGAAAGCATGGAAGTCGAAGTCACGCTAGGGGAACAGGACCTACGAGATTTCCTGATGCCCGACGGTGACATGCCCGGTTTCCGCATGGAGATCATACCGCCCGACAGTATGCCCCCTGTCGCGGAAATGACGCCTGAACCGGGGATGCGTCCCGACGTAACGCCAGAAGCCCCGGGAGTCTAAAAGACACGGACTCAACGCAAAGGCGCGAAGTCGCAAAGACGCCAAGAAAAAAGGTTTAAGCTAGACAGTTCATGGTGGGAGAAAATCTTTACCGTGAACTGTCTTTTATGATCTCACCTTACGCAGGTTGTCAGTTTGACCCCCACCCCGCTCGCTGCGCTCGCCTCCCTCCCCCGAATTCAGGGGAGGGCGAAACAGGAGTCTGCTTGCTCCCCTCCTCGAATTCGGGGAGGGGTCGGGGGTGGGGTCAGAAATAACGATCTGCGTAAGGTGAGTTAAGTATTTTCTTTTTTTACCCGCCTGCGGACGGATCGCTCGGCGTTGGATCGACGGGGTTGGCGTTAGGCGATGTGGTCGTTGTCGTCGTGGTGGTGACACCGCGACGGGCGCGAGTCTGCGCGGTTTGCGCCTTTTCTTCCTGTTCCTCGACAAAATCTGTCAACTGCTGCGGCGGCTTGGTCAACTGACCCCACTGCGCCGTCTCGTCGTTCATGACTTCAAGCGTTCCCTCAGCATAGGTGATGAAGGCTTTGTGATACACGTCTTCGCCCATGCCTTCGAGCGGGGACTGTGCGTCGGCAACATCCAAATTTTCCAGCGCCGACTCGTACAACGCCGTCATGCGATCCCACTGGTAAAGGTCGCCAAGCGTCGTGAAAGCAGAACCAATCGCCGGGGCAGCAACGGTCACGAGCAGGGCAACGAACAGTAAAATTTGTGTCCCGGTACAGTCCCCGGTTGGTTCGCCTGAGACGCATTGACCGGGATTGATAGCCACCATCAACCCGACAAACGCCGCCGCGATCCCCGTGAGCAGCGCAAAACCAGCGCGTAACTGTGTCACCAGAATGGCGGACGAACGGTAGCGAGCGATGGTATTGATGTAATATTTTCGCTGGTCTTCCATAGCGAATTGATTGAATAGTTTGTAAACCACTTCTTGATGCTTGCGATTGAGTTTTGCCATAAGTCGTTAAGCCCCCCCGCCATTTGCTGGTGTCACATCTTGCGGATATACGCCACGATTAATGTCTGCTGACCGCTGCGACAGCGTGAGTTTGCGCCGATAGCCATCCAACCTGTCATAGGGGGGCAGATGTGCTAAATAGCGGAAAAACTCGCGGCGCAGTTGTTCAGAAGCACGCCGATTGACCAACCACTGCGGCATAGGGGGTTCACGCCCGCTGACTGTCGCAAGGTAAGCGACAAACGCCGCAATCACCGTTTCGAGAAAAGCGAAAAACGGTACGAGACCGGGGTTGCTGTCAATGGATAGGGCTTGCACAGCGCCAAACACGCCTGCTAGGGCTGCTAACCAGATGTACAAAATTTGATAGAGACGGTAACGATTTTGATTCAGCTTCGCCTTGTGGTCACGGTCACGGAACAAACGCAGCAGTTCATGTTCCATATATTGAAGATCGGTGCGGAGTTCTGCCTGAATCTTTGGGTCTACCTTCTCCCGCTCAAAAAACTCATTGAGTTGTGTTTCACTGATCAACGAAAAACTGAGATCAACAGGTGGAAAGGTCGTAAAAAATGGTAGTTCCTTCAATAAAGGGTGTCGCCTACCGTTGTACTGCGATTGTTTGGGTGCAGTAAATTCTTTACCCGGCATCGAGGGTGGAATGGGGGCTTGTGCGCTCATAACAAATCCTCACGTTGGCATTTTCAAACAAAATTCAAAAGGGATCGTATGCTTGGTATTACGGTCTGTCAAGCCATTTAGAAATCTTACGACTCCCCCCGCTTGAAGGCGCAATGCCCTAAGGCTATAATGCATAAGAATCGTATGTTGGAGATCGCTTTCTATGAGCATTAAACAAACGCTGCTGGATCGCTTAGGCAGTCATCAGGCGACGGTGGGAATCGTGGGCTTGGGCTATGTTGGGCTGCCTCTCGCCGTCGAATTTGCCGAAGTCGGTTTTACGGTGATCGGCATCGACCTCAGCCCTTCCAAAGTTGACGCGCTCAACCGGGGCGAAAGTTACATTCCCGATATTCCCACCAGCCGCCTTAAGCCGTTGGTCGATGCGGGAAAACTGCGCGGCAGCACCTCGTATGAGGCTCTGCGCGAAGCGGATACCGTCAGCATTTGCGTGCCGACACCGCTGCGAAAGACTAAAGACCCCGACATGTCCTACGTGATTGAGTCAGTCAATGCGGTAGCAGACATTTGTCACGACGGCATGTTGATCGTGCTTGAAAGCACCACCTACCCCGGCACGACTGTCGAGATCGTGATCCCGCGTTTGGCTCAGGCAGGGTTTACGCCCGGTGAAAATGTGTTCGTCGCCTTCTCGCCCGAACGCATTGACCCCGCGAACCCGAAATATGGCGTCCGCAATACGCCTAAGGTCGTCGGCGGTGTGACCCCCGACTGCGTAGAAGTTGTAGAAGCACTCTACAGCGCGGCAATTGACACGGTTGTCACCGTGTCGTCGCCCACAGCGGCGGAAATGGTCAAACTGCTAGAAAACACGTTCCGCGCCGTGAACATCGGTTTGGTCAACGAAATGGCGCTGATGTGCGATAAGTTGGGCATTGATGTGTGGGAAGTGATCCGCGCCGCTTCAACCAAGCCGTTCGGTTTTATGCCCTTTTACCCCGGTCCCGGTTTGGGCGGTCACTGTATTCCGGTTGACCCGCATTATCTAAGCTGGAAGCTCAAGACGCTCAATTACACAGCGCGATTCATCGAACTCGCCAGCGAAGTCAATACTTCTATGCCGCATTATGTGGTGGACAAGGTGACTCAAGGTTTGAACGATGAATGCAAGTCGGTGCGCGGCTCAAAAATCGTCATCCTCGGCGTCGCCTACAAACGCGATGTTGATGATGTACGCGAAAGCCCCGCGTTGGATGTGATCGGTTTGCTGCACAACCTCGGCGCGAAACTCACCTATCATGATCCGTTCGTGGCGCGTATTCGCCTTGAAGATGAAGCGATTATGGAAAACACAGCCTACAGCGCCGAACTGCTGCAAGACGCCGACGCGGTGGTGATCATCACCGATCACACCACCTTTGATTGGCAGCATGTCGTAGACAACAGCCGTTTGATCGTGGACACGCGCAACGCCACCTTCAAAGCCAACAAAAGTCAGGCGCGTATCGTTAGTCTGTAAAACACAGCCTCACCCCTGCCCCTCTCCAAATGGAGAGGGGTTGTAGGGACGCGCAATGGCGCGTCCGGTTAAAATTGGATGGGCGGACGCCCAATGGAGCGTCCCTACACAAACACACCTATATGTTTAAGGGGAAGTCGTTGCTATGGAAATGCCTCTGAGTTTGCAAACCCTCCCGGCGGAAGCCCTCGATATTTTGCGCTACTACGGCAACACCGGGGCGGCGTCCGCCCATGCTGACGACATTACCGACGGGACAGGACTCAGTGACCGGGGGTTTGGCAAAGGCATTCGCCGTTTGGTGACGCGCAATTACCTTTCTATGGCGGGTGAACAAGTCTACCGCTTGACGGATCAGGGTCGCCGCGCCGTTTCCTCGCTGCAAGAGTACGACGATTCCGCGTCGGAAAACGAGGGCAAACCCGAACCGCGCTATGTGCGTCGCCGCCTCGTGGTCGCCGCGCCGAATCGTTTACTCGCCGGACAGCCTAGCATCATCACCATTGGGATTGATGACGCGCAAGGCGAGGACATCATCGGGGATACCGTGACGATGCTGATTCGCCTGTCTGTGGTCAATGGGGATCCGCAGATGGGGGATGAAACTGCGGTTGTCCTGTCAAATCGTTACGCCAGCCAAACATTTGAGATCACCGCAGGGATGTTCACATTTGTGCGTGTGAGAGTCGAACTTTATCAAGAACAGCCCGACGAGCAGTTTGCCCCCGCTGGCGGCTTATACGCCGATATTCCGGTTACGGCAGAACCCGATAACGCCGACTCGACACTCACCGCCTACGGGATGGACTTTTACATCCGTGAATATGCGTCGTAAGCATCCCCATGCCTAAAGGTAGGGGTATCTCGCGCCGATTTGATGATAGCGGGGATGAGTGTCACACATCAACCCTTTTTATCAGGGGGAGTCCAGCCGAACGGCACATCTTCCCCATGCTGGCGAAAGGGGCTTTTCGGCTTCGTCGAATCGTCGGAGAGCAGCGGCTCGTTCGGTGATCCGCT
>JBBQRJ010000448.1:0-4338 GCA_038214955.1 Aggregatilineales bacterium
TCGCAACCGACATCTACGCGACCAACGGCGTCATTCACGTCATCGACGCGGTGCTGCTGCCCCCGATGGAATAACGTTCATTCGACATTGAACGAGAAGTATTAAGGGCAGAGAGGAGGGCGTTAACGCTCTCCTCTCACCCTAGTGTCTATTTAAGTTTTTTATGGAGTTGAACTTTTTGTGAAACGCGAGTAGGGAATCGGTTAATAAACTTGCATTACGACAATTCTGCACACATAATCATTTATCTGATGTACATCAGTAAAATTATCGTCTCTCATTTTTATTGTGATCCGTAATTTGTAATCGTTATCATAGGGTAAAAATTCGATGAATTCTGACCTCAGTTCTTCTACCTCAGAATACGGTATCCGTCTTGATCTGTTGATGAAAACGCATCAAGAAATCATCAACACGGTACTGCCTGCCCTACATAACGCCATCGAAAACGTCACGAATTTCATGTACGAACCCGACGCCGACGATGAGGAAATCCACGCTCATTTACGTGCGTGGGCAACCGAAAGCCTGATTGATGAATTGACTCGACTTCTTCTCCATGACCCGATCCCCGCCAGTCGATCCCATGCCATCATCAACGCCGGCGGCATCGAATACGACACGCTGATGACTTCCTACGATGAACTTGCACCGGAAAGCGTCAAGCGTTGGTACGCCCACTTACTCGGCGTGCAGGTTGACGAATATAACCAATGGATGGAGTCGATTCCGACCCGTATGTCCTATTGATTATGATAAAGCGAGGGGCTTTATGCCGCTTTTTTTGGTAAACTTCGCTTTACCAGACATAAATATCTTTAGGATCAATCATGGTTCAGCAGTTGAAACATTATATCGGTGGCGAATGGGTTGAATCGACCTCGCCCGCTACGACTTCGGTGATCAACCCGGCAACGTGTGAGGTGATCGCTCAAGTCCCCGAAGGCACACGCGAAGACGTAGACAAAGCGGTCAAAGCGGCGGCAGCAGCCTATGAAGAATGGCGCATGACTCCCATCCTCAGCCGCGCTCAGTATATGTATCGCTTTAAGGCGCTGCTTGAGGGACGCTTTGAAGATTTGGCGCGAATCGTGGTCGAGGAAAACGGCAAAACCCGCGACGAAGCACGCGGCGAAGTGCGGCGCGGCATTGAAAGCGTCGATTACGGGATGCACATCCCCTCGCTGATGCGCGGCTTCAAGGTCGAAGATATTAGCTCTGGCATTGATGAAACAGCGGAACGTCAGCCGATGGGCGTTTTTGCAGCGATCACCCCGTTCAACTTCCCATTCATGGTGCCGCTGTGGTTTCTGCCTACTGCCATCGTCTGCGGCAATACGTATGTCGTCAAGCCATCGCCCCAAACCCCGCTCAGTATGCAGTTGGTCTACGAACTGCTAGACGAACTGGGCTTGCCCGAAGGCGTGGTCAATCTGGTGCATGGCGGCAAAGAAGCATCAATGGCGGTCATGGAACACCCGGATATTGTTGGCGTGTCATTCGTGGGGTCAAGCCCTATTGCCAAACTCGTCTATGAGACGTGCGCCAAACACGGCAAACGGGTTCAAGCACAGGGCGGCGCGAAGAATTACATCGTCGTCATGCCCGACGCGGATATGAATGCCAGCGTACTGAACATTATGGGGTCGGCTTTCGGATGTGCGGGTCAGCGTTGCCTTGCGGGATCAGTCGTGGTCGCCGTCGGTGATTCGTATGCGCCGCTGAAAGATGAACTGGTCAAGCGTGCCGCGAGTCTGCGGGTCGGCTACGGCATGGACGAATCCTCACAAATGGGGACGGTTATTTCCGCCCAAGCCCGTGAGCGCATCGAGAGCATGATCACCCAGGGCGTACAGGAAGGCGCGACACTGGCGCTGGATGGGCGCGGTGCGAAGATCAGCGGCTTTGAAGAAGGCTCATTTGTGTCTCCGACGATCCTTGACGGCGTAACCGCTGACATGACTGTCGCCAGAGACGAAATCTTTGGACCCGTCCTCGCCATTATGCAAGCCGATACGTTTGAAGACGCCGTGAAACTGGTCAACAGCAGTCGATACGGCAACGCCGCCAGCCTGTTCACCGCCAGCGGCAAGTACGCCCGCGAGTTCAAGTATCGCATCAACGCGGGCAACATCGGGATCAATGTCGGAGTGGCGGCGGCTACGGCGTCGTTCCCCTTCGGCGGCAAGAAAGAATCCTTCTATGGCGATCTACACGGTCAAGGACCCGACGCCATCGAGTTTTTCACGGATCGCAAGGTCGTGATCGAGCGTTGGTTCTAAACCAGCACGAAAATTGTAGGGTAGGGACGCCCTATAGGGCGTCCTTTTTTTATTATTCGGGGAAAATACGGACATGATGTATCGTGTCCCTACCAACACAGGTTTGCTATGATCACCTATACAGACTCGCTTGACGGCATCACCGTCGACCATTTGCGCGGCGGTTTCTTCGAGGGGTGGGGTAATCCCCCTACGCCAGAAACGCATCTCCACTTGTTGCAGGGCAGCACCCATGTGATTCTTGCGCTTGATGGCGCACAGGTGATCGGCTACATCACCGCCATCAGCGACGGTGTGCTGTCGGCATACATCCCCCATTTGGAAGTGCTGCCGCGCTATCGTGGAGCGGGAATCGGCAGCGAATTGGTCAAGCGCATGATGACCACGTTGAGTCACCTGTACATGATCGACCTCATCTGCGACCCGAACGTACAGCCCTTTTACGAGCGGTTGGGAATGCGTCCGTATTCGGGTATGATTTATCGTAATTATGATCGCCAATCAGGACAGTGACGCATGTCTTTAAATTCGTTCGGGTCAATTCTCGCCTATGCTATCGACCTTGAATCGCGTTTGCGCGATTATTATCAGGCGGCGGACAGCAACCGCGCCGCCGATGCGGATAAGCGCCGCCTCAACTTGGAGCGCGTCCGCCGCGAGAACGTCACCGAAATCAAACTAGAGCCGATTGACGGCTTGCATGAAGAAAATTACACGCTCAACCTCAGTGACACGTCTGAAGCGGGGCAAAAAGCCGTTGAGGGGATCGCCGCGCAGTTTTACGCAGACGTTGCGCCTAAAATCAACGTGCGCGAGGCGCAGCGAGCGTTAGAACGGTCTGGCAAACAGCACCGCGAACTGGCGTAGCTGATGCCCACGACGAATGATACAAATCACAAATGCGCGTCCCAACTATATTCACGGAATCAAGGGTAACTCACAAATGCCTACGACCACGAACGACACCAACCGCCGCCTCGCCATGCTCATTGACGGGGACAACGCCAGCGCCGCGATCATTGGCGAAATGCTGGCGGAGACGAGCAAATACGGCATTGTGACCATCCGACGCATTTACGGCGACTGGACGGAATCGACCATGAAAAGCTGGAAAGAGACTCTACAAAGTCACGCGCTCCAGCCGATCCAGCAGTTTCGCAACACCGTCGGCAAGAATGCAACCGACAGCGCCATGATCATTGACGCGATGGATATTCTGTACACATCCGGCGTGGATGGTTTTTGCGTCGTCTCCAGCGACAGCGATTACACCCGTTTGGCGATTCGCATCCGTGAGAAGAACCTGTTCGTCATGGGGATTGGTCGCTTGCTCACGCCGCGCTCATTCGTCAACGCCTGTGACCTGTTCGTTTACACAGAAAACCTCGTCAAAACGGATACGCCGCCGGAGATCGTCACCAAGCCGCCCACCATCAAATCGTCATCATCGAAACCCGACGAAGAACCGCCCGCCGATGTGCGCGTCTTGTTCCGCATGGCGTATGATCTCGCGGTACAAGAGGATGGTTGGGCGTTTCTGGGTGCAATGGGCAACAAATTGCGCCAGCTTGACCCCGCGTTCGACCCGCGCACCTACGGGCATAAGCAGCTTCTCTCGCTCATTCAGGCGTATCCAAGCATGTTTGAGGTTCGCAAGTCGCGCACCAAAGGCGGCGCAAGCGCGATCTATGTGCGCTTGAAGGGACGGACGGATCAGGCGAAGTAATGTGGGGACAGTTGTGAGAGCATGAGTGGACTTGAACCACTGTTTTACCCTCAAATACTGGCGAATGCCTTCTAATTGGGTAGTTCCTAGACCGCTAGAAGACATACTCCCACAACTGTAAATCGTATTCTATCCGAGTCAGTTCACCCGCGATAGTTGCATTCCCATGCGTGAGTGATCACGTTGAATCCCTGTTTTTCCAGCACAGCGCGACTCATCGGGCTGGCGTCAATCGTCAGGAAGCGATAGCCGTGCCGGACAGCCTCTTGCGCCCGAATCGCTACTAAGGCGCTGTACAACCCGCGATTGCGATACTCCGGTAACGTTGCG
>JBBQRJ010000449.1:0-4337 GCA_038214955.1 Aggregatilineales bacterium
CGGCAAACGGAACATGCCTGCACGTCCCAAAAACGTAAGCTGATCATTCTCGCGCAAGAAAAAAACAGGTTCGCCGGGAGAGTCAGCTTTCGTTTGCAGCCAACCATCACGGGAACGGCGGGTCGGCTTGTCCTTCGGAAATGCCTTTTGCTGCCACTGGCTGACCTGATCATCGTCATGAAAACGATCAATAATCGCCTCTGGTACAGATAGGGTTTCAGCCCCTACACCCCGTAACAAGAAAACAAACTCGCGCTGCTTTTTCGGCTTACCTGTGTTGGGATCATTGCCTGGAATATCCCACGTGATGACCAAAATGCCTTCTTCATAACCCCCATCATTCGGCTTGGTTGGAGAAATTACATCGACAAAGCGGGCATTCTTGCCTAATTTCACCCACACCCGTTGGTTTTGCCGCCATTGTCCGACTGACCAGTTGGGGTAGTTAGCCTTATTCTGGCGATGATAAATACCATCCTTGCCATTCAACAAATCATGATGAACCCGTGCCATCTCGCAGCTACAAATCACATAGGGGCGCTCAATATCATCGCTTTTCACAAGGAATCCAGTTTCTACTTTGTTTTGCCCTTGATCCTTGCCAACCATTCTATCCCGATAAGCCGTGCCGAGCGTCGAGTTATCCACGTTGCGAAAAAACAGCTTCTTGTCTGACATCCGTTCTAACTTGCCGAAGCCGACGATTTCAACCAACGCACGGAGCATTCCGCGCAAACTGCTGCCGGGTATACGTGGAGCATTCATATCACCCACATCGAAGAAATCGGGCTTGTTTTTGAGTTGGCTCTCAGCTTCATCAGGCGTCAGCGTTCCGCGAATATACAGAGGTGTCTCTGTCGTGAGGGTCACATCAAAATAACCGTGACGCCGTTCTGGATTATAAATATCATGCGATGGCAACGCATCTTCAATAGCAATCTGATTGCGATCCCCAAACTGGTCGCGGACATCGATCACCGTCTCCGGTAGTGGGATAAAATTGTAAGGCGCATGAGCGGGAGTGCGCTCGTCGTTTGCTTGGTTACGATTATTCATTTAGCCTTTTCCTCATACAACTTCACTAGGCGACTCGCCGCAACCCGAACGAAACCGTACTCGTCTGCTTGCACATAATGGCGCACCTGTAACCGTAATGGACGCCATGCTCTTTCTTTCGCATCCTCGTATATTCCTATACGCAATGGCAGTGGCACAGCGTGACGTAATCCTTGAGCGCCATCCTGCATAAGCGAAAACCCGTCTATTGATTCAGTGACTTGATCTCCCCACAAGATGTCGTCCTCATCGAATGACTCGGCGTAAGTCTTGCCGTCCTCACGGTCTTCGATCACACGGGCTGCCCATTCGCCTGTCGTTCCATTACGCCATAACAACCATTCCGCTTGCTTATTGAAAACACGCACTTGCTGGAGCGTCTCAAGGCGGAGCGGGGGGCTGTTGAAACCCACATCCTGAGCGATAATTAGCACTCCCTGTTCAACCTTCCCCCAGATCACCCCATCATCAGCGTGCGCTAACACATACGCGAATTTGCCTTGTGGAAGTTCAGCCAGCCATGTGCGTAAGTCGTTCGCTTCCTCTAATGAGACTGGTTGCACAGATGCGGGGCGCGGAACTATTTCTCGACTCATGCCCGTCCTCCGTTTAGGTATTGGTGCATTTGGGCAACATACTCGTTCAAATTCGTTCCCGTCACTGAAATGTTGTCATCTGCATCACGTTTAAGCGCCCATGTTTGTACATGGTCAGTGAGCGTTGCGCTTTCTCCGCGCAAGCGACCACGCCCAACACTCTGTTCGCCACCAAGCGGAAGATCGCCAGTCCACAAATCTTTGAGCAGCAGCAGCAGCAAACCAATTTCCGCTTCACTTGGGTTTCGTAGACGCAGCTTGACACGTACCCCTTTTGCATCACTTTCAAACACAGGTTGCTGGGTGAACAACGCTGTATCCAATGCCCCGCCTGTGAAGCGGTCAATGCTGACACGGCTTTGCACCCGATCTGGTGCCTGTGTTTCGATAACATGCTCCTCAACGGTCAACTTGCCGCCTTTGAGTCGCTTTTTATCCTCACCGTTTTTAAGCGGTGGGCTGCCAAAAATACTTTCCATGAGCGCATCTTGTTGGGTTGAGTCTTGAGCCTGAATCGTCCGCAAAATTTTACCTGCCCGCGCTCGCAACGCCCCGGTCAGGCTCGTTCCACTCAGAACCGGGCGTCCACCACTGTGTAAATGACGCATGTCCGTATAAGCAGCATCGAACGAGCGAATCAGAAGTGAACCATTGAGCGTGAAACAAGCATCAATCTCAAACCACTGGGTTGTGCGGGCAAAATTATCATCAGTGTTCAACGCGGCGAGCAAATCTACCGGTGCTGCAATAGTAGACAGTGAAACATTTCCGGTCTGCAACCACGCCATTACCCCTTCAATGGTAGACAAGTCAAAGCGCAGCACACGCCATGCCTCAACTGCACCACGCCCATACCCGCGTCGCTTACGTGCGCCCAACGTAATCGCTCCATCGTTCAAGCCGGAGAGCGCCACTGCCAATGCACGTCGTAACCCATCCCTATCATCCCCAGCATAAATGAGCAGTTCAAAGCGCAAAGTAAAGCGCGTTCCCGCACTCCAAAGCTGAACGCGGTACAGCATATCTTCAGCCGCAGTCCGACTCATTGGGTTGATCCCAACGCCGTCCCGCTCGATACGTCCGACACCATCCCCGCTAGCATCATCGACGATCAAACGACTTTGCCCGCCGTCATTATCTGCCCGTAGTCCGCCAAACAATGAAACAGTCAGTGTATGGCGATAGTTCTGCGCCTGTAACGTTTCAGGGTCAACCTCGCCTACCTCGCGTGACCATAAATACGCCCGCAACGCACCGGCAATCGACGCGCCGGGCAGCATAGCGCGAGACGGATCAGCCGAATCGGTCAACAGTTCCATTACGCTGGAATCACCGTCACCATTGCCAAAATGGGCGGGTGTTTGCAGTACAAAATCACCTTCGATGATGATACGCTCAATGATGTGGCGAGAGTTTTCCCCGGACCAAAAATGATTCATGCTTAATCTGCCCCTTTCGAGTCTTTTGCGGCACGTGCGAGTACAGCATCTATCAAACGAAGTGTATAGATCGCGCAAAATTCAGGCAGAGGTTGGTCCGGTGCGAATTTCGGTTTCATAATCCCCAAACGCGTATACCAATCTTGTACTCCTATCGACTGAATCAGCGACTCCAGCCATTGCGACAATGTTTTCTGGCTCACCCGCGCTTTTTGAAACTGCGTCCGGGCAATTTGTCGGGCTTCGACGCTTTCAAGTGCCGTTTGCAGTGCAGCTACCCGTTCTTCAACACCCCGTCCATCTTCCGCGATGGCTAAACGGATGAAGTTGATCTGGCTGGGACGCGGCGGCTTTTGAACCTTGAGCGTGTGAGCGTATCCAACGATGATGCGCTCCATCGCTTGGGCAACAAGTCGTTCCGTGAAAACTGCGGGTAGTTCGTTAAACACATCCGAAGTTTCATCTTCGGTTTTTGACTCAGTGTAGCTACTATGGCTAGATACATTGATCGCTACGCGCCCAAATCCTTCGGTGCGGCGTTCGCCAATGCCTGCTTGTTCAAGCGCCTCTAACCGATCAGTAGGGCAACCCGGATGCTCGAAAGTCAACACACTGCCCATTGCTAACGCCGCTGTTTGTGGGAGCGGCAAACCCCATTTGCGATTGAATCCGCCGACCTGGGTTGTGGCTAAATAGGCACTTCCCTTACCTAAGCTCTCAGGTTGAACGCCGAGTCGCTGGGCAATGGCTGTCCGTGCGCTGATCAAATCAGCAGCGTAACATCCATTCGCATCCCGCAAAATCGCATCGCTCAACAACGTTAAGGTGAGCGGTCCCTGTGTTGGGTATTGTGTATTGACTTCCCGCCATGACTCTTCACTGAAGTGCTGCACCTCAAACCGAACGCGCCCGTACCCCGCAGTACGTGCGCCGCCAATCCAACCCTCCTGCTGATCGAGGAGTGCTTTTAGCCAGTCAGCGTCACCGTCCTCATCGCACAGGATCGCCGCTTCAAACGTTTGCCCTGCCGCGAGTGCCTCATATTGATAGACCGTGCCATTGGCGCCGCCTAACGGTCTGCCATAAACCCGATCACGTTGTGTATGCACCGTAATTTGACGGCGCGGCGCGGCATAGGTGAATGTATCGCTGTTGATCACCCCAAATCCAGACTGCCCCTTCCATAGAATATTCGTATCCTCTGCGCCATACACAAGATCACGAACAGGAAATTTCTGGCGTTTTG
>JBBQRJ010000450.1:0-4324 GCA_038214955.1 Aggregatilineales bacterium
TTTGTCGATTGGCGCTTTACGACGCTCACTGAAAATATTTTTCGGGGATTACCCGCGCTAGATAGCGATCCGCTTTCGTACTGTGATGCGATCTGGTGTAATGGACCCGGTCCCACGCCGACGCCGACGGGTTTTGGTCCGCTGATTGGCGTACTCATCCAGACGACGCCTGTTGCCACGCCCAACACGGGAGACATCGCCGCGACCAAGCAGCTTGTCTCGTGGAATTACGTCCGCGTAACCTACGTGTTCGATAACCTGCAAGCGCGTACCGCTCAAGTGGCGCTGGAAATTTGCGCTCAACCTGCCGCCACTGCGACAGCGTGCGAACCCGTGCTGCAAGTGTTCGACAACAACACGAACGCGGTGCTGCCGGTTATTTCGCAGTACAACGGTTTGAACGTGTACGATTTCCGCTACGGTTACACGACCAATCTGTTGATCGAAGGGGCGACTCGCTACTCTACCGACGTGTGGATCGCTGACCCGACGATTCGCTAATCGCAAATCAATTGCAGGGGGCGCAGAGAATCAACTCCGCGCCCTCTGGAGTTCAAAAGGGAGAAAAGTGCGATGGCAAATTCAATTAACCATTGAATACGAGCAAGTTGTGAAATTGGTGGAGCAGCTTTCTGATGAGCAACGAGAAGCCTTAATAACTCACCTTACGCAGATCGTTATTTCTGACCCCACCCCGACCCCTCCCCGAATTCGAGGAGGGGAGCAAGCAGACTCCTGTTTGCGCCCTCCCCTGAATTCGGGGGAGGGAGGCGAGCGCAGCGAGCGGGGTGGGGGTCAAACTGACACCCTGCGTAAGGTGAGTTAATAACCCGATTGCTGGCGCAGCGTTCCGATCCGAGTCTACTCAGTGCTGATGAGAAATTAGCTCTTTACCATAACGCGATTATGAGTGTGCCACTGAACGAAATACCATCTCTTCGTCGGGAAGATTGGTACGGTGATGATGGGCGTTAAGGTTTTCATAGATACCAATATCTTGCTTCGTGCTGTTATACAACTGATCGAACTGCCACAAGGATGATCACAGAGAACGCAAATTAACCCCGCGCCCTCGGCTACAATATTGATGAGCCATAAAAGGAGTCAAAGCTCATGCCCACACTTGAGAGAGAGTTTGTAGAGAAATTTCGCTTGCTGGATAAAGATAGCCAACGGCGTGTATTTAAGGAAATTGAACAGGAACTTGAAGTCTCGTCACCAAGCAGGGATGAGCAGATGTCGGTTGAGGCATGGTTAGGGTGGGCGCAAGAATTCGGTGTCTATGTACAGGGCAAATATGGCGACGTTCGTCCGAACTCAACGGATTTGCTCAACGAAGCACGAGAGGAACGCCTAGATGACCTCTTGGGTGGTCGCTGATTCAGGGATTTTACACTGTCTAGTTGATGCACAAATGTCAGACATCACCAGAGAACGCAGATCACTCTGCGCCCTCTGCGGTGATCTTCACGTTAAAGCCCCAATTTACTCTCGTACAGTGTGCGATGCTTGACCGCCTCGCCAACAACTGACACGCCCGCGTTGAACAGAATCAAGCCGATGAAGCCGAATACAAACCACTGAATCGATGGTTTACGCTGAGCCTTCAAAACAATCGCCTGACCGATCACCGAAATGCCCGCGCCGATGAGCAAAATTCCACGCGGCGCGTTTTCGCTCCATTCCTGATAATGCTGATCCATATTGCCTCTTTGGGATAAGCCTTGTCGTTTGTACAAAATATAGCGAGATCAGGCAGATCACGCCAACCGTGAGGCGTCCAGAATGCCAACGTTCGCCCCATTCAATAGGTGATCGACGGCGCGTTCTGCGACCCCCGACGCGAACGCCAGCCCGTGACCTGTGAACCCGACGGCGAAACCGATGTGCGGCGCACCGGGAATCGTCCCAACGAGCGGCAAGCCATCTACGCTGAAACCCATGATCCCCGCCCACCGCCGATCTACTTGCGCGGTCACATCGGGGAATTTAGTACGCAGATAGTTTTCCAGATAGGCTTGCACCGGATCACTGATGCGATCTTCGCTGGTGGATTCGAGGGCTTTGTACAGCTTGCGCCCCCCGCCGATCAACAGGCGATTGTCGAAGGTCATGCGATAGTACATGTAGCCGTAATCGCTGTAGCCGCATACGGGCATCACCGATTCAGTGAGCGGTTCGGTCACGAGGCATTGCCCCCGCGTCGGGATCACTTTGCCCGCGAAATAGGGATGCACGAACTGCGAATAGGCATTCGTGCAGATCATCACATAGCGGGCTTGAAACACACACTGCCGCGTATGCACAACCACGCATTCGGGGTCGGTCTGCTCGATTTTGTACACTTCGTTATTGTTGACCAGTTCCGCGCCGCTGGCTCGAAACACTGACCATACCAGTTCGTAGGGTTGAACGGCGGCGTCCCAGGGCTGTTCAATTGCCGCGTGATAGCCGCGCCGCAGCGGGTCGTTCGCGTGGTAAATGACGTTGATCCCGTCGGCGTTGAGCATTCGCGCCGCCGCTTCTAGTTCTTTTGCTTCTTCCGGCGACTCTGCCAGCAGCATCGAGCCGCAGTTATCGAGGCGTACATTGCCCGATTTGGCAAACTCGCGCCAATAACGATGGGTCTTTTCCGACAGCGCCCATAATTCGCGGGTGTTGTCGTGACCATAATGTTCAACGGCGCGGTGATAGTAGGTGTCGGGTCCCGTGATTATAAAGCCAGCGTTGCGACTGCTTGCACCGAGCGCCACATCGCGCATTTCGGTGATCACGACGCTGCGCCCCGCTTGTGCCGCGAAGTATGCCGCCGCACATCCCGCCAAGCCCGCCCCGATGATCAAGAAATCGACCTCGCGGATCGGCTGTGTGTCTTCGGCTTGCCAAATTGAGACGGTCATGTGAAATCCCCTTTTTCAAAAAACACTATACAACAAAAACGCCCGCCCATGAGAAAAACATCGGGCGGGCGCAAGGTGATCCCGATAGCTTACGCTTTGACGACCAGTGTTGATGCCAGTTTATCGTGCCAGCCCTGCTTGCGACTGTCAAACAGCGCCCAAATCCAGCCGATGCCAAACACGAACGAGTTGATATAGTAGCCGACATAACGCACGAGTACGTCTGCACCCTCTAGCGGCGCATCGGTGATTTTGACCACGCGGATTTTCATCATGCGTTTGCCAAGCGTTTGCCCGTGCTGCTGAGTCAGGAAATACCAGTTATAGATCAGCCCGATCACAAACGTGATGATCCCGCTGACTGGACCGTCCTGAAACTGCGAGAACAACACCCCGCCGATCAAACCGAGGATAATGGCGTCGATGATCTGTGCGATGAGCCGATCCCCTATGCCCGCCAGTTCTTCGGTATCGTACACATAAGCGTCGCCGCGTTTTGGTTTTTCAAAGTCGTAGTTAGTCATGCTATCCCCTTTGTACAGTATGATCATGTATACGTAAGAGGATTTTCAAAAGTTTCGCGTTGTTCATTAATCTCCCGGTGAGGGTTCGCGCAACTCGCGCACAATTTGCAACATCTCATCAATGCGGCTGAATTTGAGGCGTGGGCGATTGAGTGCAGCCCCGCGTTCAACTTCGGCTTGATCGAGCTTCTGCCATTCGGCAAAAGTCACATAATCGACGCCGCGTTCGTGCAACAGCGATTCGACGGCGCTCCGTGAAGGAAGCGCAGGAGTGAAGGTTGACCCTGCTGTCGCATCTGCCAGCGCCTGATTAACTGAGGCTTGCGAGTCGGGTTTGTTCGTGCCGATGATCCCCGAAGGTCCGCGCTTGATCCAGCCGACGACGTATTCACCCGCCACGACGGATTTATCCGCCGGATTGATCACGCGCCCTTCTATATTGGGGATGATGCCGCCTTTTTCGTCAAACGGCACACCGGGGAGCGCCACGCCTTTGTAGCCAATCGAGCGGAACACCAAGCCAACGGGGATCGTGATTTTCTCGTCGGTGGCACGCGGGCGCAGCGTCCCGTCATCAGCGCGATAGAGTTCATTCTTGATCAGCTCCACCGACTCAACGCGATCCGTGCCGAACAGCGCCGTTGGGGAGAGCAAAAACATCATGTGAATGCGGCGCGGTTTGCCTTCAGGGGTCTCTACCGAATAACGCATCAACGTTTGCGAGTTGCGTTCGGCATCGCGGTCATGGCTGGTGAGGACATATTCATTGCTCAGGGCGTCCAGTTCGGCGTCTTCGGGGCGCACGATGACATCACACGCTTGCAGTTCACCGAGTTCTTTCAGTTCCGGGTTGGTGAACGCCGCTTGCGCGGGACCGCGCCGCCCGATCACGTAAATGTC
>JBBQRJ010000451.1:0-4323 GCA_038214955.1 Aggregatilineales bacterium
GGCTGCCGTATCAATTTCGCGGCTACGCAACGAGTATGAAACCTGACCCCGAAGAATCGCACGTTCGCCAATTTGACGAGGGTAAAACTGACGGCATTGTTGAGCATTTCATCTCGATTTACACCCTGCGCGATTTTTTGCAAGCAGGTTTGCAATGGGACGGTGAGTCGCCGCTTGAACCTACTGACTGGTTGACGTTTACACAACAGCGTTTACGGGCGCTCACAGCGGGCGGCATCTGGCACAACGGACTCGGCGTGTTGCAGCCCCTACGCGATCAACTGGCGTATTACCCGCATCAGGTGTGGCTCTATCTACTAGCGGCGGGTTGGGCGCGGATCGGGCAGGAAGAAGCGTTTATCGGGCGTACAGGCGAAGTGGGGGATGAACTTGGCTCACGGGTGATCGCGGCGCGGCTGGTGCGTGACCTGATGATGTTATGCTTCCTCATGGAACGGGTCTACGCACCCTATCCCAAATGGTATGGCACAGGCTTCTCACGTTTGAAATGTGCCGCCGCGCTCACGCCGATCTTTCACCGCGTCCTCTCAGCCGAAACGTGGCAGGAACGCGAGTCGCACATGACGCAAGCCTATGAGATCGTCTCGGCGATGCACAACGCTAGGGATCACCGCGCCGCTGCCCGCGCAAGTCTCGCGCTATCATAATCGCCCTTTCAATGTGATTCACGGGGATCGTTTTGCCAATGCGCTGATCACCATGATCAGCGATCCCGAAGTCAAACAGATCGCGCAAAAAACGCTCTGCGGCGGCATTGATCAATTCAGCGACAGCACAGATTTTCGGGACAATTTACGAGAACGCGAGGGTATCAAGAGGCTGTATCTTCAAACGTGATCTGTTCGTAGACTTCTGCCAACTTCAAGGTGCATCCAATCGATGTGAGTTCGATAGAAGCGTCTAACCCTTGCGCCTCCGTGAGCATCCAACTGTCGTGATCCTGTCGCATATAGCGTTCGATGCGCGGGCTGTCTTGGCTGATCAGGACGTATTCTTGCAGCGAAACAAGGCTGCGATAGTGCTGGAATTTCTCGCCGCGATCATAACTTTCTGTCGAAGGTGACAATACTTCGATGATGACTGTTGGATTGATGAGCATGTCGAAGGTGTCATCAGCAAACCGCGCTTCGCCGCACATGATGACAATATCAGGATAGGTGTAGAGCCGCGCCTGACGCACTTTGACGCGCATGTCATTCGCGTAGATTTTGCAACCGCGTCCGCGAAGTTGAGGGAAAAGCAAAGACACCGTATTAGTGCCGATCAGATTGTGCCGCTCACTTGCCCCCGTCATATCGACGATGGTGCCGCTGCGATATTCATGTTTGAATTCACTGGCGCGTTCAAAGGCTACATACTCAGCTTCGGTCATTTCCACGTATCGTTTTTGTATTGCGCTCATGTTGTTTCCTCACTCACTTGTTTTCACCTATTCAGTGTATCACGACACTTTCTTTAGAGGAGAAATATTTAAAGGAACAACGAGGTTATCTCCCTATCACGAGCGAAGTTTTCTCCCCTCCCTGAATTCGGGGAGGGGTCGGGGGTGGGGTCAGGATTGGCTTATTGGACACGCTCTTTATCGCGTCTACATCCACTCCATTTAGGCGAATCCGACGTGCTGATAGGCACGATCTGTAGTATAATTGTTTAGTCCCCAATAGGCGAAAAAGCATAAGGTGGAGTAACCATGACCTTCCCTAACAATTCCATCAACCTAGAACAGATGTTCCCCAACAACGGTTACGCAAGCCTACTCGATAACGATGATCGGCTTGGTGTGGTGGTCGGCGGCTCGTTGAGCAAAGGGCTGGTGATCAAGCTGGATAGTGGGCAGTCGGTGGAAGAACTCGCGGTAGGACGTTATATCGTCGTGCATGGACATCAACGGCGCTTTTTCTGCATGATCACCGATGTGGTCTTGGACAGCACGAACCCCGATATTCAAAACGCGCCGCCCGACATCAGCGACCCGTTTTTCGAGGCAATCTACATTGGGACAGCGGCATACGGCAAAATCCATGCCCAACCCATGCTCTCGATTGATGACTCTGAACCGAACCCCAAACCGAAGCCCGTCAAGACGATCCCCGGTCACTTTATGAAAGTCATGAATGCGACGGTTGAAGACGTAAACGCGGTATTCGGCGTAGAAGACGAACACCATTTCAACGTCGGTTCGCCACTTGAACTAGAAGAAACGCAAATCAACCTTGACCTGCGAAAACTGGTCGAACGTTCCGTCGGTGTGTTCGGCAAAAGCGGCACAGGCAAAAGTTTCCTCACCCGTATGTTGATCGCGGGCATTATCCATCGTGGCGCGGCGGTCAACCTGATCTTCGACATGCACAACGATTACGGTTGGGAAGCGACCAATGAGAGCGGTCCCCGTGTGAAGGGGCTGAAACAACTTTTCAATGATAAGGTGAGTATTTGCACCCTTGATCCCGAATCGTCGCTCAAACGTAACGCGAAAGTAGACTTTGAAGTCAAACTCGGTTACGACGAGATTGAACCCGAAGACATTGAAGCCCTGCGCGAGTCAATGGGTTTAACCGATGCGATGTTAGACGCTGCTCGTACCGTTGCCAAACGTTGGAATAAGCGGTGGATAGAACGCACGATCAACGCCAACAGCGAAGATATTGACGAAATTGAGCAAACAACCCCCATTCGTTCCGGCACGTTTATCGGTTTACAGCGTCGCTTACAGCGATTTGAACGCTGGGGGTTTCTCGTTACCGAATCCCCTCTCGACAGCGTGGCTCAAATTGTCAATTTACTCGAAAGCGGACGCAGCGTCGTGTTAGAATTTGGGCGCTATGGCAACTCGCTAGAAGCCTATATGTTGGTGGCGAATTACCTCACCCGCCGTATTCACAGCCTCTATATTGATAAAGTGGAACGTGCAATGGGCGACTCCTCGATGGAACCCAGTCCCTTGATGATCACGATTGAAGAAGCGCACAAATTTCTTGACCCGAAGATCGCCAGCCAAACCACGTTCGGGATCATCGCCCGTGAGATGCGTAAGTACAACGTCACGCTGATGATCGTCGATCAGCGTCCGAGCGGGATTGACGAAGAAGTCATGAGTCAGGTGGGGACGCGCATTACGGCGTTGCTCGATAACGAGCGCGACATCAACGCTGTGCTGATGGGGATCAGCGGGGCGTCAGGCTTGCGTGAGGTGCTGTCACGGTTGGATACTAAACAGCAGGCGATCATCATGGGACATGCCGTCCCTATGCCTGTTGTCGTCAAAACGCGCAGCTACGATGCTGATTTCTACGAAGCCATGATCAAGGGGGAGATTACCGGCAAACCTGTTGGCGCAACCCGTGAACGTCTCGGCAATGGCAGCAAGGAGCGCCGCTTACGTTGACCCGCTTTCAAAAGGCGCTCGACAAGATTTTGCGCGGTGCGTCGGACGCCAACATTGACTTTGACGATCTGTGTCATATTCTTAGGACACTAGAGTTTGACGAACGCATTCAAGGTAGTCACCATATCTATACAAGAGAAGGTATAGAGGAAATCCTCAATCTTCAGCCCAAAGGGTCAAAGGCGAAGGCGTATCAGGTCAAACAGGTACGTAACTTGATTCTCAAGTACAAGTTGGGAGGCGATAACGATGATTCGGTATGAAATGATCATTTACTGGAGCGACGAGGATCAAGCGTTTGTCGTGGAAGTTCCCGAACTTCCCGGTTGTATGGCAGATGGGGAGACTTACCAACAGGCGGTAGCCAACGCCGAAATCATCATTCAAGAGTGGATCGAAACGGCGAAGGCTTTAGGACGACCCATTCCCCAACCCAAAGGGCGCTTACTGTACGCATGACCGACTACGACTTCAAAACATTTCCGATCCTCGAAACTCCACGCTTGATCCTGCGCGAAATGGTCGAGGCGGACGCCGACGCGGTGTTCGCCATTCGCAATGACCTCGAAGTGACGCGCCATAACATCGGTGCGCCCTACACAGACAAAGAACAGGCACTTGCCTTGATCCGCGATATGGCGTGGAACTATGGTGATCAGCATGAGCTGCGTTGGGGGATCACCCTCAAGCATGATCCTTCATGGGTGATCGGCATGTGCGGCTACAATTACTGGATTCGCCGCGATCAACGAGCCGCGATTGGCTACGATCTCGCTCAAGCCCATTGGGGACAGGGCATCATGCCCGAAGCACTACGGGCGATCATCGGGTTTGGTTTCCAGCACATGAGTTTGCATCGCATCGAAGCCGACGTGAGCGCAGAAAATGTTGCCTCTCAGCGCGTGCTAGAGAACCTC
>JBBQRJ010000452.1:0-4321 GCA_038214955.1 Aggregatilineales bacterium
ACTTGCGCTGTGATCAAGACGACTAGTTTCATGAGTCTGCCCCCTGCTAAAAATAATACGAACGAGCGGCGGCGTGATCAACGTGGAGACGAGGATCACGAGAAACAGCGACGCGAACAGCGGATCATCGGCGCGAAACACACCTACGCCAATTCCCAGAGACGCGATGATCAAGCCGACTTCGCCGCGAGAGATCATACACACGCCCAAACGCAGTGAGTCGGCGTTGTCGAAACCGCCCAAGCGCCCACCTAAACCGCAGCCGCCAATCTTCGAGACGACGGCGATCACCAGCAGCAGAAGCGCAAACGGAAGCGCCGACAGCGGAAACGCGCTCAAGTCAATTTGCAAGCCGACATCGACAAAGAAGATCGGCACGAGGAACACATAGGCAATGCGGCTGATCGACGATTCAATCTCATGGCGCACACGCTCTTTGGCACGGCTGAAACCCACACCCGCGAGAAACGCCCCTGTGATCGCCGCCATGCCGCCAAATGCTTCGGCTGACCACCCGAACAATAGCAAGCCGATCAAGGCGAAAGCGGCAATGCCGTGTGACTGAGATATGGACGGCTGATCAGACAGCCAATTGATCACACGCGGCAAAACGAACCACGCCAGCAAGAACGCGCTGGCAATGTACAGCGCCATCGTGATCACGATACCGACCAGCGAGCCTACATCTGCGCTTGCCCCCGTATCACTGGTGATGGCGACAGAGAGCGATACCAGCAAAATCGCCAGAATATCGTCAATCAGCGCGGTGGCGAGAAGCGCGTTACCCACGCGGGTTCGCAGCACCCCTAATTCGAGCAGCACTTGCGCCGAAATGCTCACCGAAGTCGCCGCAAGCGTGACGCCAGCGAACAAGGCGGGCTGCCACGTATATTGAAACAACATCACGAGTGGAATAGTCAGCAGGACAGGGGCAAGCGCCCCGACGATTCCGGCAAACACGCCGACTCGCCCCACTTTGACCAATTCGCCCATGTTGACTTCTAGCCCGACGAGAAACATCAGCAGCAGGACGCCAAGTTCTGCAAACAGTTTGATCGTTTCTTCAAGCTCCACACCGTTAAACACCGGTTGATGCAGCAGATCGAGCAGCGTGGGACCCAAAATCACGCCGATGATCAATTCGCCAAGCACACGCGGCTGACCGAATCGCCGTGCCAGTGTCCCGCCAATGCGAGACGCCACGATGATTAAACCAATCGCTAAAAACAGAGCAATAGCCGGATTGTGTTCCATCGCGCCCCCTTTCTTACAAGGGTTTCATAATAAACGATGAAATTGAGGGGGTCAATGGAAATCGCTTTTACGGTCCGCTGCCATCCGGGTCGGGGAAGGCGTTCCCGCCTAAGCCCGGTAGATTGGTCGCTGTCGGCATAGCGGGCGGCAGCGGCACAGTGGGATCAATCGGCAGCGCCTCGATAAATGCTTGAGTCTGCAAGGCGACCAATGCGATCCAACCAATCGTGCCGCCCACTTCAATCTTGACCCACGGGCTGTACGGACTGCGTGCCAGCAAATTGACAATCGTGCCGTCGGGGAGAGTCGTTAGCAGCGCAAAGCTGATTTCGGGTCCTTGTCGCAGCGATGCGCCCGCCGGGGCAGACACCTGCGCCCGCGTGCCAATTTCGCCGTAACGCTGAGGCGGGAGCGGAGTCGAAGAATAGACCGCTGAAATCGCGCCAAGACTTTGCGACAGCAGCGATGCCAGCATCCAACCCGTTTCACCGGATTCCAGCCGCACATGATACCAGTCGCCTTGAGGATTGCGCCCCAACACGCTCATGACCGTTCCGGCGGGGACTTGCGTAATCACGCCCGAAGTTTGATCGGGCGATGAGCGCAAATTGACTGCGCCCTGAGTCTGCACATAACCGGGCTGCGGCAAAATCACGGGGCGGTCAAACAGCGCGACGGGGAGATTGGTCAGCAGCGACGAGTCCAGCGGGAACGCCTCACTAGGTTGATTACCGGGGGCGAACGGATTTGACGCATCGCGCAGGACGTTGACTTCCTGTCCCATCCATAAAGATCGTTCCGTACCAAAAGCCAGCACCGTATGCTGACCCGACAGGCTGATAAAGCGCGTGCGTGCCGGGTCAGTCACGATCATCACCGTGCCATTGAGTTGCAGCGACACACCATTGATCACAATGCGGACAGCCGCGTTGAACGCACTTTGCAAAACCAATGCATTAAAGGGTGCAGACCCACATGCAGACGCGCCGAGCGCCGTTTCCACCTGTGCCGATGTCCACGCGGGGAAGTCGGGCGGCGATACATCACGCATCGACACATCACCGAGCATGAGCGCGGTATAGGTCAGCGAACCGCCAGAGCGCAGCCACGCAATCCCCGCCGTCGTCATATCCGCCGCAAAGGGCGCGGTACGGATGAAGTCTACTGCCGACACTTCCACCAATGCGCCGATGGGTCCTAAGGCATTGCTGACGGGTCCCACAGGCTCAACGGCGGGCGCAGACCCCCCATTGCAGATGTACCCGGACGGTTGGCTGATGCAGGCGTTACTCGCAGATGTCCACTGCGGCAGCAGACCGCATGTAGGCGGGGGCGGCACTTCCTGCGCGAAAAGGCGGCTTGCAATAATGAGGATCAGTAGAGAGAAAGTTAGTAAAATTTTTCGCATGGTCTACGA
Organism: Aggregatilineales bacterium; assembly: GCA_038214955.1. Taxonomy (GTDB): domain Bacteria; phylum Chloroflexota; class Anaerolineae; order Aggregatilineales; family Phototrophicaceae; genus Flexifilum. The sequence continues at coordinate 2,672 of JBBQRJ010000452.1, forward strand.
ATTTCGGGTTTTTCCGGTAAGATTGTCTCAATTCTACCAGAAATTGAGGTTTGATCTGTGCGTTTGCCCTTCGATCCGCCCATTCGCCTACTCATCCACTACCAGACGCTCTACCCGGAAACGTCGCCGCACTGGTTGATCGCCCCACCGGGACGGGAAATGTGGGCTGCTGCCAAACCAGCGCCAGCGGATCACTTCTGTGTGTACGATGTAGAGTCCGAGTCGCAAGCGACGTTCAGCCGCCAGAGCGCCAAGAGTAAGCGCACGATCCTGAACCGTCCGCTGCCACGCTGGGCGCGATATGTTGCCGGGGTGATTCTGCTGATGGACGATGCGCCGGGAGTCGAGGCGGTGATCTGCGGGGATGAACCGTTGGGTGTGCGCTACGAGCATTCGTTAGGCGTGGTCTTCGCCGCGCTGATGTACGACATGCAGGGGATACTCTACGACGAACGCGCTCTGGTCGATTTCACCGAGCGCGTCCGCCGCGAATATGTAGACAAAACGTAGCAATGAGCGGTTAGCAATTAGCAGTTAGCGAAAAGCACGGACACGATGTCATCACCGGAGGCTAAAAGGCTTGTCCGGCACTCTCGTATCGCATGTTGTATTCTGTGTGTACTTTGCTTTTAGCTAAAAGCTAATCGCTAAAAGCTAATCGCTTCATTCCTACCAGCCCAACGACTTGACCGCTTTTTCTACGCTGTCTTTGGGGCTGATGCCCAACTTTTCGTCCATGATTTTGCCGTTTTCATCAATCACCCAATGGGAGCGAATGACGCCGACGGTGGTTTTGCCAAAATTCGTTCTTTCGCCCCACCCGCCCCATTGTTCCAGAACAGCATGATCGCGGTCAGAGAGCAAGTTGTAGGTTAAGCCCTCTTTTTCAGCCCACGACTTCTGGTCTTGCGGCGTATCAGGGCTGATGCCGATCACGATAACGCCATTTGCGTCAAACTTGGGCAGTTGATCGCGGAAACCACAGGCTTGCGTGGTGCAGCCGCTTGTTCCCGCCGCAGGGTAGGCAAACATAATGACTTTCTTACCGCGAAAATCACTCAAACGAACGGTTTCACCGTCCTGATTCGTCAGCGCGAAATCGGGCGCTACCTCACCAATGCTGGGCATATTGATTCTCCTGTCTGCGAGTTTATTGAGGGGCAAGCACTCGTTCTACCGTTTCGAGCGCCTTCTTGACGCTGGTTCCCGGCAAAACATTGATCTTCTGGTCGATGAGGATGCCTTTTTCATCAATCACCCAGTACGAGCGGTTGATGATAGGTACTTTCACGATCCCGAACAACGGGATACCCCACGCTCCCCACTTTTCGACCACCCCATGATCTGGATCAGAGAGGAGATCATAAGGCAAATTCTTACCCATTTTCCAGTCCTTCAAAGAGGATTGCCCGTCACAACTTAGACCGAATACAACAGCGTTATGCGTGCTAAACCCCTCAAATTCGTCACGGAAGCCGCAGGCTTGCGCGTTACATCCAGTGGTATTCGCTTTAGGAAACGCGAACAAAACAACTTTCTTGCCACGAAAGTCACTCAAACGGATCAATTGCCCGTCTTGATTAGGAAGTGTAAAGTCGGGAACTTGTTCACCAATGGTCAGCATACATCACCTTCGTTACGATAATAGGT
>JBBQRJ010000453.1:0-4319 GCA_038214955.1 Aggregatilineales bacterium
CGGGAGAGGATGTCCACCGCTAACCGTTCCAAGTACGCGCCGTCCTCGTCAAACTTCGCGGCGCTGTAGTTAAATGTGATCGGCTGGTCGGGAAACTCGGTGAACCAGTACATCATCGTAATGTTTTCGGGGGCGATCAACTGTCCGTTGTTGAGGTGCGTCCCCGCTTTCGCCAGCACATAGGGATAGATGATCGTCTGTAAGCGTTTCGCCAGCGTATCGCGCTTGGGGAGATTCAGCGCGGTTTTCCAGTCAATGATCACAGCGCGATCACCGATGGCGATCAAGTCGTATTTTGCGACCAGCCGATACCCCGCTAAAGGCACAGACAACATGATTTCAGGATGACGATCTTCCGGTAAGCCAGTCAATCCACTGGCGAGAAAATTCTCCCACCAGCCGAATACGCGATCATCGTCTATCGTTTCCGCCAGTGCATCCGGCGCAATCTTGAGGATCGCTTGCTGTGCCAGACGGTGAAACTGTTCACCCTGCTGCATGTGCAGTTCAAATTCCTGCAACGGGGCGCTTTGCGGCGCGGGATACTGCAAATCCATGACATAGCGCAAATAGAAGCGGCGCGGGCAGTCTACGAAGTCTTGCAAGTTGCTCTGGCTGAACTGAAAGCGTGGCGGCAGCTTCATGGCGTTTGTTCTTTCTGGTCAAGGTAGGCTTGCAGCGCCGCAAACGGGATCGCCATATGTTGATCGCCTTGCTGTCCTGTGTTCCACGTCATGATCAACTCACGGCGGGCGCGGGTGATCCCCACGTAGAGCAAGCGCAAACGTTCAGCGGCGTAATCGACGCGGGCGGCTTCTGTCGCCATGCCTTCACGATAGGGGATGTCATTCGCCAGCGCGGTCAACTGCCCCAGCGACTCGGCTTCGAGGTTCAACCCTTCGCGGATGAACTTTTTCTCCGACATAAATTGATCGCCGGGGACGGCAGACGGAAAATCATACGTGTTGACTGAAAGCAAGTACACACGATCCCATTCCAAGCCTTTGGCAGCGTGCATGGTCGCTACCGTGACCTTGCCTTTGTGCGCTTCGGGGTCGAACCCGCGATTCATGTCATCAACGCCGAGGAATCGGCGCTCGTTGCGGGCGATCACCGCGAGTTCTTCGGTGTATTCGGGCAACCGCGCCGCTGGATGCGACTCCGCGTAGCCGTTGAGCAGCACCGCCATACTGTGAGCAATCGCCAGATCAGCCGAACTCTTGAACAGGTCTTGCGCCAAAATCAGGATGAGTTGATCAATCGGCAAAATGACCGCTTCCTGCCAGCGTTTGACGATCCCGCGAAACTCAGCCAGAAGCCCGCCGATTTCGGGATCAGACTCGATCAACTTAGCGACACTCTCATCGTCTGCCAGCCAGTCGCGCCCCAACTGCGGCGTGATAAAGTCCTCTACACGCGGGCATTTGCGGATGGCTTTCAGCGTTTGATCCAACCGTGCGGCTAACGCCTCATCGTCCCGATCATCACGCCGCCACACCTGATACACCCGCGCCAGCAAGCGTACATCACCCGGATTGCTGAGGTACTGCAAGATATTCCCTACTGCGCCCGCCGCTTCACGGGTTGACGTAGTAGAGCGCAAAAGCTCCACGTATTCGATTTGCGGTTCGCGGATTTGTTTGAGCGCGTCCACAATATCGAACCCGCGTTTGTTGCGCGGCACAAGGATAGCCGCCGTTTGATCGGGATGCTGCGGCAGCCATCCACGGATCGAATCCACAACGGCGCGAATTTCTTCAACGGGGGGGAGCGCCGCCGGATACAGGACGATCCGCGATTGATCTGCGGGCGGGTTTGCCTGTGGATCACCGGGTGGCGCGGGCTGAATCAGCGGCGGTTGCAGCGGTTGACGTTCGCGCACGGCGGTGTTCGGATGTTTCTCCATCGTCCAGCCGATTAAATGGTTTGCCAGTTCGATAATCGGCATCGCAGACCGCCCGGAGTTGGGCAGTTCACGACCCATCACATCGCTTTCGCGCAAAAAGTCTCGCAGATATTCCGGCTTGGCGGTGGTAAAAGTCTCGTAAATCGCCTGATTCGGATCACCAACGCGCACCCAATTGCCATTATCGCCCGCCAGCTTGCGAATGATCATTTCTTGTAAGCGACTGCTGTCCTGCGCTTCATCTTCGATGATGTAGCGCCAGCGGCGCTGCAAGCGTGAGAGATAGGTTGCATCCAATTCGAGCGCCAGCAGCGCCAAACGGATCAAGTCCTGAAAATCGACAGCACCGCGCATATTCAAGCCGCGCTGGTAGCTTACGTAGATGCTGTAGCCCATTTCAGCAAGTGGCAGCGGGTGACGATAGGCATCCAAGCGACTGCGTATGTCATCGGGGAGCAGTCGTTCGTCTTTCGACTGGCGGATAAATCCCCGTGCCATATCGGTAACAAGGCTCGTCCAACGTTCACGGATCACCCAATCGCGGCGGTTATCTTCAAGGTCATTTGCCAAAAACTGATGTGCTGCTTCGGGGTGAGTTTTGACCCATGTCAGCGCGGCGTCTTGCAACACGGTATCGGCTTCGCGCTCGTCAATGATCTGGAAGTCGTCCGCCAAGCCGACCAAGCCGGGACGTTCACGCACGATGTCGTTGCACAAGCCGTGCAGAGTCCGCACACGGTAGCCGACATTGGGCAGCAAGCCGCGCTCACGCACGAATGTGCCGATCTGACGGGAGAAGTTATCCACCGCCGAATTGACCAGTGTGACGATCAAAACCTCTTCCAGTTCATAGTTTGACTCGTCTTGATCGAGCTTCTCAGCGATCAATTTGGCTGCTAGCGCGGAGAGCGTTCTCGTTTTGCCGCTGCCGGGAACCGCCGATACGCCCATTTTGCCGCCTGTATAGGCGAGGACTTCCGCTTGTTTGGGACGCGGTTTAAACGTCATTCGCTTGATCCTTTCCTAGACGCCGCAGCATACGTTGAATTGCGTGCAGTAGTTCGCCCTGACTCTCGTACCCGTTCTCGCTCAGTTGGCTTAAGCCGAGATAGATTTTTCCACGACAACGCCGGATCAAACCGGTCATTAAGCGGTAAAGGGCTTCGCGGCGGACTTCAACTTCTCGCTCATCTGTCCATTTATCGCCCTGCACCCATCGTTTGCTGAGGACGTAGGGATGCGTCAGCGGTTGATAGAGTCGTTCCGACCAACCAAGATTGCCAATATCCAACCAGAATTGCACGGTTGCCGGCTGGTTGTTCATCAGGAACGTATACGCAGGTGCGATCAAGACGCTGTTTTCAACGGTCTGATTCCAGCGGCGTACATACTGCGCGGCGATTAATCCGCTCGACACCTTTTCGATATATTCCGCACCGGACGGCTTGCCCGCCGGAATAATATCACCGAGTGAACGGCGGAAACTTCGCGCTGACGCAATCAAATTGGTCGTGACCCGTGCCGCCTCAAAGTCGTTGTAGAAGCCAAAGCCAATTTGTGATAACGCTTCCCCGAAAATCAAGCTGAAAAAGTGGTCGAGTTCAATCTCAGGGATCGGTGGTGGCGCGTCGGCTTTCTTCTTGCGTCGCCCTTTCGGTTTGGGCGCTTCGGGCGGCGGCGGGGCAGGTACAGGGTTGTCAATGATGTAGCCTTCAATCCATGTTCGCAGCGCGTCGTACCGCTCCCCGATCAAGTACGAGACTCGCTCCTGGACTTCAATGGGCAAACGCTCGAATGACGCGAGACCTGATTTGCTTTCGGGGTCGGGGTAGGCGGCTTCTGCCAGCAGTTGAGCGCGGACGAGATCAAGCGTTTTGCCCGCTTCAACTGACCCAAGCGACAGCATGAGCGCGTAAGCGACATCAAAGCGCGTCGGCTTGAGATTCCATTGTGGATGTGCCAATTGCGCCAGCGTGAGCAAGCAGCGTGCGGCAGGTTCTTCGCGCAATGCTCGTGAGGGACGATGCGAACGTGCCGCGATCCCCATGCCCTCTAGCCGCGTCATGAGCGAGAAGCGCAGCGCATCCGACAGGAACGGCGCAAGCACGACGATTTCACCGGGAGACATTCCCTGTTCTTTGACCAGAAAGCGTATCTCGTCTGCAATCCAGTTGAGCATTTCTGGGTAAAAACGGTGATCGCGGTATTCCAACGCCTGACGCGGGTCTACATCCGACTTGAGATAATCGTCTGAGTGCATCTGACGGGCGAACTCGTTGACTAATGCCTCTAGTTTGGGCGTATTGACGAATGATTCCTCAAATTTCGCCGCTTCATCGCACGATTTGGAGAAGTTGTCGAATGCATAGACCGGATCAGCGCCTAAGAAACTGCGAAAACCGCCGTTCGTGTC
>JBBQRJ010000454.1:0-4318 GCA_038214955.1 Aggregatilineales bacterium
CCCCGCTCGCTGCGCTCGCCTCCCTCCCCCGAATTCAGGGGAGGGCGCAAACAGGAGTCTGCTTGCTCCCCTCCTCGAATTCGGGGAGGGGTCGGGGGTGGGGTCAGAAATAACGATCTGCGTAAGGTGAATTAGGGTATTGGAGTAGGTTCTCATGGCTAAAGAAATCGTCATGTATTCGCGCACGACATCCTGCCCGTTTGTGACGACTGCCAAGCGCGTTCTCAACGATCACGCGCTGGACTACCGTGAAATTTACATCGACAAGGACGACAGCGCCCGACAGCGCGTCTTAGAATGGACAGGATTCTTGTCTGTCCCAACGATCATTGTTGCGGAACAGGGCGAGAATTTGCCGTCTGAAAACCCGTCCTCGCTGGCACGCGGCGCGAGTCCGCGTGGCATTGATCGCGGCATCATGATCACTGAGCCGAGCTTTGACGATTTGAGCCGCTGGCTGCACAAACACGGCTTCATCACCAGCGAGGCGCTCAACGGGGCGTAAAACGTCAAAAAATCCGCCATACTCAAGCGAGAGGCGTTCTGCTACAATTCCGCCATTCGCTGGGAGAGGTCGCATAGTGGCCGAGTGCGCTCGCTTGGAAAGCGAGTAAGGGTAACACCTTCGCGGGTTCGAATCCCGCTCTCTCCGCTTATACGCCGTCGCAAGACGGCGTTTTTGATTCCTACGGCTTGTGCGCCTTGCCAAGCGCGATCTCTCCCGTTTGCCCGTTGACGACTGCGCTGCGAATTTCGCCGTCGCGCTCGTACAGCGTGGCAATCCACACGGGCGCAAGCATGAGCGAGAACGACATTTGCACGATGTTGGCGTAAGCGTTCACCGTGACTGATCCGTTGTCGGAACGCTCGTAACGCTGGCGCATCAGTGCCGAAATGCGACTCCGCGCCGTGAGCGATGCCGCATCAAAATCCACATCGTAGAGCGCCGCCGGATAGCGTGCCAGTCGCTTTGGCTCGTAGGCTTCCGCCGCGCTCAAGTTGTATTCGCTGATCTCATCCAGCAGGGGCGGTTGTTTCATGCCGAACACCCCCACGCCGACCATCCCGTCTTGAAATTCGATGTTCTGGTAGGGTTTGAACGTGCGGGCTTGTTCGCGGCTGTTGGGCGTGCGTTGATCGAATGTGGTTTGCGACACCTTCACCAGTGCGTCAAAGACCCACAGGGGCAGGTACAACCCGTCAAGGAGGGCGCGATCAACGCGGTTATCATCCAACAGACCCGCCAGCTTTTGATCGAGTTTTTTCAACCGTTCGCGGATCACGGTTTTCGCCTGATCTTCATTGAACAGGAACGGAAGGATCGTATCCGGCTGTTCAACGGTTTTCAGCGCGTCACTTTCGATCACCGCGTTTGCGCCGCAAAACGGACACACATGCGATAGCTGAGTCGCGGGGATCGTGCGGTCTGTGCCACACTGCTTACAATGCAGCAAGCGTTTCCCGATCACCCATTGCACCGCTTGACCACGCCGTTTGAGCAGCGCCGCGCCTAATGAACTGCCTTCTTTGCTCGAACGTTTTTTCTCCATCGGCTGAATGTACCCGCAGAAACGGCACACGACGCGCCCGCTCTGCTCATCGACGGTCAAGCCGCCGCCGCACACGGGACAGATCAGCGTTTGCGTGCTGGCTTTGACCGCTTCATCGACTTCGACTCGGCGCGGATCGTTCGCTCCGGCGGATCGTGCCGCTTCTTCGGCGGTCATTTCACCGTTCAGCACCATCAACAGGCGCAGACATTCCAAATTGCTGGCGTCACGCGCAAGGGCTTCTTCTAAATAATTGCGCTGGTCACGCGGGTCGTCACAGAGTTTGGCAAGCCATACATAGGGGTCAACGAATTCCGGTTGCAAATCGAGCGTCTGGCGCATGGACTTGATCGCGCCTTCTTTGTCCCCGTTCCACAGGTGATCATGTGCCGTCTCAAAGACCGACATGGCGCGAGGGTCAATCGTCCCCCGAAACGAAATCGTGACTTGTGGACGACTCCCTTTTGCTTGCATTCGCGTTCGTGCTTCTTCCAGCGTTTCGGGGACTTTGTAGCCACATGCGGAAATCCAGAAACCGGATTTCGCATCCCGGTTCATCGGTTGTTGGCAGCGCGGGCAGATTTTCTCAGGCATGGTGATGTTTCCATGAACGGCGACTCACATGGATAGTATAGGGCGGTTACGAGTCAAAAAGACCTCAAGAATATGGGGGTTAGGGAGTGAGTGGGCGAACACACAGGTTCGCCCCTACAAATCTACGGGTTGCTGGCGAGGAACGCTTCAACGGTGGCGCGGGTGGGCAGCGAGGGAATCGCGCCTTTGCCCGTCGTGGTGATCGCGCCGACAGCGTTGGCGAACCGTGCAATTTGCGTCAGTGATTTGGCATCCATCGGGAAACGATGTTCCAGCAAGCCCACCAGCAAGCCCGCGACAAAGCCATCACCCGCGCCCGTCGTGTCCACCGCTTGCACGGCGAACCCCGGCACATCGACGCGCACGCCGTCACGGGTGAACAGGCTGACACCCGCCGCGCCGCGTGTCACCGCGATCAGGCTCATGTCTTCGCGCCACAGCGGATCAACCACGCTGCCGCCCGTCAAAAATTCGAGTTCTTCCTCGCTCACCTTGACCAGATGCGCCCCGTGCAGCCCTGCCAGCAAGCCCGCGCGGGCGCTGTCTTCGCTGCTCCATAATGACATGCGTAAATTGGGATCATACGAGATAAACGCGCCGTTGCGCCGTGCGTGCTGAATCGCCATCAGCGTGGCAGATCGACTCGGCTCGGTGATCGTGGTGATCGATCCGTAGTGGAAAATACGCGCCGTATTGATCACATCGTAGTCGATATCACCCGGCGTCATGAGCATGTCGGCGCTAGGGTTGCGGTAAAACACAAACGAGCGTTCGCCATCGGCACGCAGCGAGACGAACGCCAAACCCGTCCGTGCTTCACTGGAGAAGCGTAAACCGTGCGTGTTGACGCCTTCGGCACGCAGCACACCATCGAGGAAATGTCCGAACGGATCATCCCCCACCTGACCCAAAAATGCGCTCGGCTGACCCAATTTCGCTATGCCGACGGCAACATTTGCGGGAGCGCCGCCGGGGGCTTTGACAAAACCGGAGGCATCACCCACCGCGACGCCTGTTTCAAGCGCCACAAAGTCAATTAAGAGTTCACCAAAGGATGCAACGCTCACGGATTTTCCTAACGCGGCAGAATGAATGCCAGCACGACCAGTACCATGATCAACCCACCGGCAAGCACAGCCATGTTGCGAACGTCTGTGATCACATGGCTGTACTGTGTGCGAAGTTCGGCTTCGGTCACGGTTTTAGTCGGGTTGTGGAGCAGTTGTTCGATCAACGACTGCGGCATGGTTCGTTCGTTGTTCGCACGGCGTTCGCTTTGACGACGCTGACGCCATTCATCATCACCGCCCCGTTCGTCTTGCCCTTCACGCTGCACACGGCGTTCAGCGGCAGTCGTCGTTTTGTAGGGATTGGTGTAATTCGCACGCATTTTGGCATCACGCGCCCGGTCACCGCCTGAACGACGTGGTTTTTTCGATTGTTGGGACATGGTTTTCTCCTTTTAGCTGATTCGGTCTGCGAACACAATGATTCGCTCTGTGTTGACTTGATAGGGATAGCATGAGATCAGGGTAGCGGTTGCGCCCTGCCTATTTTCCAATACGCTCACATCGTTGGGATCAACCGTGCGAATTCCGGTAATGCGATAGGTATGGATGCGTGTCTCGGTTTGGATGGTAAATTCGTCACCTGCTGCCAACTCGTCTAAGTGGCGGAACAACTGCCCGTAAATATCATTGTGCGCCGCAAACACCACATTGCCAAAATCATCACCGGGGTTGATGCCGTTGGGGATTTGACCGACGCCCTGTTTCAACGCCTCCTCATCTACACCCTGCACGATGGATCCGTTGATCGCAATATCGGGGATGACGATGCTTAAGGCGGTTTCGCTGGTGCGCGGCGGGCGTTGAATTGGCGGTTGAATCCACTGACTTTCGACCAGCGGGATCAGGTGCGAGGGGACTTCGCTGTAATTGAACTGCGGCACGCCATTTACGAAAATGTGTCCACCGGGCAGCACGACATTTTCAAGCCGAACCGTCGGCGTGGGCGCAATCGTCGGGATAGTTAAGCGGCGCTGTTGGTCGGCTAAGGCTTGCGCTGATGCGGTTTCGCGTTCCAACGTTTGAATCGCGCCAAACAGGTTGAGCGCGATCATCACGATCCCTAAGACCGCTATGACTTCGATCACCATCAATAGGCGATCCATC
>JBBQRJ010000455.1:0-4306 GCA_038214955.1 Aggregatilineales bacterium
ATGGAAATCGGTTTGGATCGTATCCGTTTAGAATGTCAGCATTTTGATCAGTGGTCAGTGAAATTAGAAGCGTTATCTGAGGCTACGTAGGAATTCACTTGTATCAAAGCCAACGATTTCTTTCTCTCTGTTCGCGTGCGTTGTGATCGCGGGGTCGTTCGAGATGCGCCGTTCGATGGGAGTCATATCCTGTATAAGGAAGGGCGCGAATCCACCATCCAGCAGAGCGAGTTTCCACTGCACGAGCGTACCATCGGCGCGGCGGCGTTCACCGGGGATGATCTCGCCTACGCTGAACCCGTCCGCTTGAAGTCGGATAGCGTCCGCTTCCAGATCATCGGATCGCAGCGCATAGCCGACCAAGCCTTCACCGTTTCGCAGAAGTACGCTGAAATCCACCAGACCGGGCAGCGGCGACTCGCCTGTGAGCGCCAGCAGTTCGATGTAAGTGGCGTTCTCAAACGTGATCAGCGCGTTATGCGTGGCGCGGTTGGCATGGACTCCGCCGCGACTCACCGTGAAGCCGAGATCGCTGTAATCCTGAATCGCCGCATCAAGGTTATCTACGGCAACAATCGCGTGATCAAATTGTAGAGTCATGGGTATTCCTATCGTTTGGGCTGTGGACGTTCTTCGTCAGGATGCAGCGACCATTCATCGACGACGCGGCGGCTGACCTGTGTCGAAAGGATGAGGGACGTTCGCACATCCCCATAGTCTTTCAAATCGAGCAAAAAATGCTCAAGGTGCGGCACAGACGCGCACGCCACCTTTAAGATGTAGGATTCGATTCCGGTGACGCAGTAGCATTCCATAACTTCGGGCAGATCGTGAACGGCTTTGCGAATGGCGGTAGATTGCGCGCTGTTCGCTGTAAGGTGAACGAACGCCATAATCGGCAAGCCGACTTTAGGAAGGTCAATGTCTGCATAGTAGCCTTTGATGATTCCCGCGTCCTCTAAGCGGCGGACGCGCTCGGTCACGGCAGGCGCGGTCAGCCCGATTGATTCGCCAAGCTGCCGCAGGGAAAGCCGCGCATTCTCTTGCAGCAGCTTTAACAGTCGCCACATCGTGCTATCCATTTGTAAACTCATTGCATTAAATCACTTTCGTTATCATGGTGAATTGAGCATAATGGTTTTAAATGATGCTGTCAATTGCTTTGAGAACTTCATAGAATCAAGGAGTCTCAAAAAGGAGCAATTGCATGACCAGCACACCAGTCACCGCCCCGGAGATCGCACCAGCCGGGGTCGTTATCAGCCGCCGTTCCTTGATCATCGCCGCGCTGTTAACCGTCTACATCATTTGGAGTACGACCTATTTAGCCATTCGCTTCGCACTCGAAAGTTTCCCCCCTTACTTGATGATGGGGGTGCGTTTCTTGATCGCGGGCGGGCTGTTATTCGGTTTTCTGATTCTGCGCGGGGCGAAACTGCCCACCCGTAAGCAGTGGTTGAGCGCGGGAATCGTTGGGTTTTTGCTGCTGGTCATGGGTATGGGGAACACCGCGCAAGCTGAAACCATGATTTCGTCGGGCTTGGCTGCCAGTTTGATCGCCGCCGCGCCGTTGATCACGCTGGTACTCAGTTTGGGCTTTGGCAATCGTCCCAAACGCGGGGAGTGGATCGGCGTGGGCATCGGCTTGATGGGTGTCATGGTGCTGACTCTGGAAGGCAACCTACAGGCGAATCCGCTAGGCTTGGTTTACATTTTCGTGGCGATCACCTGCTGGTCGTTCGGTTCGCTGCTCATCAAGCGGCTGGATATGCCGAATGGTGCAATGGGCAATGCCGCAGAAATGCTGATCGGCGGCGTGATTTTGTGCGTGTGGGCGCTTTCCAGCGGGGAGCGGATCACCGGAACGCCCACTTCGAGCGCCCTGTTTGCGCTCGTCTACTTGATCACGTTTGGGTCACTGGCAACGATGACCGCCTATATGTTCCTGCTCAAGAACGTTTCGCCCGCGCTGGCGACGAGCTACGCGCTGGTCAACCCCGGTTTGGCGCTGGTGCTTGGCGTGATCCTCGGCGGGGAAGTGATCACGGGGAGCGCGTTTATCGCCCTGCCGCTGATCGTCGTAGGGATCGCGTTCGTGTTCGGCTTTTTGGAACGGAAGAAGCAAACCGCCACTTAATCGCAGATGCGGGCGTGGTGAAAAAACTGACTCGCCGCGCCCTCTTGACTCGCACGTTGCGTTAGAGTTCATACTGAGTTGTATCGGATTCGGGATGAACGAGAATGTTCAAAATTGGTGAGTTTGCCCGTCTCGCACAGGTCTCGGTTCGCCTGCTGCATTATTACGAACAACTTGGATTGCTGCTCCCCGCCACAGTAGATCAAAGTAGCGGCTATCGCTACTACTCGCAAGCACAACTTCCCCGCTTGCATCGTATTCTCGCGCTCAAAGACTTAGGGCTAACACTGGAACAGATCACCACGCTGATCAACGAGGCGATCACCGTTGAGGAGATGCGCGGAATCTGGCTGCTCAAACGGGCTGAACTGGCACAGCGCGTTCAGGAAGAACAACTCCGACTTGCGCGGGTCGAAGCGCGGCTCACCCATATCGAACAAACGTCAGACCTCCCTGAAATTGATGTGGTCGTCAAAAAGATTGACCCGCTGCATGTGGTTTCGCTGCGTCAGTCGCTTCTCCCGCCAGATACACCCCTCGTCATTTTTAAGCGGATGAATGCCATGCTGCGCGAACAGGGAATCAACAACTGCAACCGACTCCCGCTCAATTTGTATCACTCGCGCTTTATCTGGCAGCAGCATCCTTTGCTCCCCATGCATCGCTGGTTGAGCGAAGCGGCTTACCTGTTTGATGAGGAGGAATGCGGGAAAATTGCGCCGCATCCCCGCCTTCGGGTTCGTACATTGCCCGGTTACGCGCAAACCGCGACGGTTGTTCACTGTGGCTCAGATGCCATGCGTTATCTAGCACATCAGGCGATGTTTCGCTGGATGGAAACCCACGGCTATCATCTGGCGGGTCCACAGCGCGAAATCTACCTATGGCGGGCGCAAATTCCTAATTCAGATGAACATGTCACCGAAATCCAGTTTCCCTTAGAAAAAATTGATGATATGAAAGGATCAAACCCAACATGAAATTTCGAACTTTAATTGGCTCACTCTTGATTGGTTGTGCTTCGATGCTGCTTGTCTCTGCTCAAGCGACGAATACGTTTGAACTGGCAAGTGACCAAGCCGTGATTCGCGCCGCACGCGATCAACGAAGTTGGGACTCGCAATACACCGATCCCGGTGCTGTTTTCTACCACGATGGACAATTCCACATGTTCCGCAATGGCTTCAACGGCTGGCCCGCCCCTGTGCAAATCGGCTATGCGACCTCGCCCGATGGCGTCACATGGACGGACATGAGTCCCGATCCGGTGCTGCGAACCGATGATGTAGAGTTCGCAGGGGTTGCCGCGCTGGCATCAAGCGCCTTAGTGCAAGATGATGGTACGTGGGTGCTGTATTTCTACACATGGGATAGTTTTTCTAGCAACAATGCGCCGGGAACGATTGGACGGGCAACCGCTTCTAATCCCTTGGAAGCGTGGACGGTTGATCCTGAGCCTGTACTCCTGCCGGGGGGTGAGGGCGCATGGGACTCTAAGATGGTCAATACACCGCGTGTCGTTCGAGACGGTGACGAGTATGTAATGTATTATGCGGGTTTTGACGAGGGCGGTTTAGCGTCGGGTGCCATTGGCATGGCGACATCCCCCGATGGCATCACATGGACGAAATACGACGATCCGGCAACAACCGAGGCTGAATTCGCGGAAAGCGATCCGGTTCTGCAATCAGACAGCCCGTCCGCGCTCATTCATCAGCCGAATGTTGTCCCCACCGATGACGGTTGGTTGATGTTGTTCCGCCGTATGGAACGTCCTGAACAAACATTGATCACCGCCACGAGCGAAGATGGCATTCACTGGGACGCGAACTATGATGAACCTGTATGGACAATCGAGGATGTGCCAAGTTCGCGCGGCTTCTACTTCACGGCACTTGCCAGCAATGAGGAGGGTATTTACCTATACGTTGAGGCAGATCAACAAGGTCACACCGATATTTTCGTTGCCACCGACTTAGTTCCGTAAGTTCAGGCGATCAACCATCTAATTTAAGCTGTACTGGCAGAAAAACAAAAAGTCGGCGGGGGATTTCTCCCTCACCGACTCTTTATTTGAGCCTTAAATCTTTGTGACCCCGGTAGGCTTCGAACCTACGACATTTCACTTAAAAGGCGACTGCTCTACCCCTGAGCTACGGGGCCGCCTAC
>JBBQRJ010000456.1:0-4295 GCA_038214955.1 Aggregatilineales bacterium
ACTATATCAAATGATCGAGCGGGTTGTGGTTAAGATGGTGAGTCTATCATCCTGTTAAAGCTACTACCCCTGTTTTCGTATTTGGTCATTTAAGTAAATCGATATAGAAAAAAGTGGTGGCGAAGGGGGCAAGAAAACAAAATGCCAACCACGTGGTTGGCACAAGTTCGGACTATGTCCAATATAGTGGGCGTAATAGGACTCGAACCTATGACCTCACGGATGTGAACCGTGCGCTCTAACCAACTGAGCTAAGATCCCGCATATGCTTTTTTTAATGTTTAACGTAGTGTAAAGTATAACGTGCCTCGTTTAAGTTGACAAGGCTGATTTTCGCCTATGAGAGGACAAAGAAGCCATGTTTTTCTCGGCTTACTTTCAATGAGGAACGTCCGCGTGCATTTTTTGACTTATTGGACAGCCGTCACCTTACGGCGGCTAGGCTGGCGCAAGCGTCTATCCCCATTGATCACGATCTTATCGCTTGTGAGTGGATGCACACTTGGCGCACAACCGACGAACACACCTATTCCTAGTGCCACTGTAGAACCCTCAAATAATGGATGGGAGGTTCTCGCAAACGGGTTGGAGCGGCGAACGATTCAGCCCGGCGGCAATAATGCGCTGACTCAGTTGGTTGTGCTGCGTGTTGATCCGACATTCTACACGTTTCGCGCTCACTATCGCCCCGGCGCTCCGCTTTCGATGCCGACATGGAGAGATAATTTGCCGGGCGCAGTTGCCTTCATCAATGCTAACTTTTTCGATACTGCTCGCAATGCGTTAGGCTTACTCGTAGCCGACAGCACGGTTTACGGACAGACTTTCGCCAATATGGGCGGTATGTTGGAAGTTCGCAACGGTTATCCCCGCGTGCGGTCACTCGTCAATGAACCCTATTACGGCGAATCACTGGAACAGGCGGTACAGGGATTCCCCATGCTGGTTCTCGATGGTCAGCAAGCGTTCCGCAATACACAGGGGGATCGGGTGTCCCGGCGGACGGTGGTCGGGCAGGACACCTACGGGCGCATTCTGTTGATCACCACGCCGTCACTGTTCGGGATGCGGCTGGTCGATCTCAGCGCGTACCTGCCCACTACCGATCTGAATCTTGTGATGGCGGTCAATTTGGATGGCGGCGGCTCTACGCTGATGTGGATTGGCTCACAGCCCGCTTATGAAGCGTATTCACTCGATCCTGTTCCGGCGGTGCTGGCAGTCTATCCACGTTAAAATAGAAATATAGTCAGACGTGATAAATCGCGTCCCAAAACAGGAAACATCATGGCAAACCCAACAACCTATCTGCGCCCCACCACGCTTGATCAAGCGTTTGAACTCTCGCAGCAACCCGACAGTGTGCTATTGGCGGGCGGCGCATTGACGCTTGGAATGCTTGACCTGCCCTATCCCACCGTGATCGACCTGCAAGCGATCCCCGAACTGCACCGCCTCGATATGGATGAGGGCGGAATCACCGTTGGGACAGCGGTCACATTCCAGCAAATACTGGATTGGGCAGACATGCCGCATGTGTTCCGGCGGGCGATTACACGGGCGATCCCGTTGAACATGCGTAACAACCTGTCGATTCTCGAAAGTTTGCGCCAGCGCAATCACCCCATGCTGCGCGAATGGCTGGCGGCGATCACCGCGCATGACATCGGCGTGCAGTGGCGCAATGCCGATCAACAGGATTGGACAAACATCGCCAGTTTGCTCAGTCACCCCGACGAGTTTGATAAGCTGTTCGTCACGGCGATTGATATTCCCGCCGTGCCAGATCGTCAGGCATTAGGATCGGCGTTCGTGGCGCGGACTCCGGCTGATGTGCCGATTGTCAACGCGGCGGTGTACCTTTATTTGAACGACGCGGGCGAAGTCGAGTCGGTGTTTAGTGCGTTGTGCGGCGCATCGGCTGAACCCGTCGTGGCGGATACCCTCAGCACATTGATCGGCAATCCGTTGGATGCGGCGAACATCGCCAGCGCGGTCAAAACGGTGGCAGCGATGGTCAACCCGGTTGGGGATTATCTCGGCAGCGCGGACTATCGCCGCGAGATGGCGCGGGTATGCGTCGAGCGTGCGCTCACCGAATGCTTGGAGCAATTGAACGGCGTATAATGATAAACGGACGCGATAAATCGCATCCCTACGAACCGATGATCGCAGCGACGGGAAAGGAGTATCACCTATGGCAGTTGTCGAGCGAACCTATACGGCGGACGATTTGTTGGTCTTGTCCCATGCTCCAGAATACGACGAGAAGCGCCTCGAACTCAGCGACGGAGAGTTAATTATCATGGCACCTGCAAGCGCGAAACACGGTGTTTGTGCAATGCGATTTGGGCGTTTTATTGATACTTTTGTTGATAGCAACCAGCTTGGTTATGTGACTGCCGCCGAAACCGGCTACATCCTGTTCAAGAATCCCAACGGGCGGGATACACTTCGTGCGCCTGATGTTGGTTTCGTCGCGTTGAATCGCCTACCTGATGGTTTGCCTGATGGTTACGTGCCATTCGCGCCCGATCTGGCTGTCGAAGTGATGTCTCCACACGATACAGCCGAAGAAATCCATAAGAAAGTCATGGAGTATCTACGCTATGGAACACGCTTAATATGGGTGGTCTATCCTGAGACACGCACAGTGATGGTTTTCACGGCGCAAGGCTCTTATACGGTGGATGAAAACGGCACGCTTGAGGGTGGCGATGTGCTGCCGGGCTTTTCTCTAAAACTCAGTCAAGTATTCGCATAAGGATATAAATGCATGTCAACTATCCATTCGATTGACACGATTATTTCTGATCCAAATGTTCGCGGCGGGCAACCGATCATCTTGGGGACAAATGTCCGTGTATCTGATGTGATTACCAGTCACATTTATCGCTCGTTGTCCCCCGAAGAATTAGCCGTAAACTTCAAATTAGACATGGGTCAAGTCTATGCAGCGCTAGCGTACTATTATCAACATAAAACCGGCATAGATGCTCAAATGCGCCATGATGATGAAAAAGCACAGCGCCTATTAAATCAGTTTGACTCACAAGGGAAGTTGATCCGCGTTGAGTGAAATCAAATTCTATTTTGACGAAAGTGTTGAATTGGCGGTAAGCGAACAGATGGCGGCACATGGGTTTGATGTCGTTTCGGCGCATAGTTTGGATAAGTTAGGCGACACTGATACGAATCATCTGCAACAAGCAACCGAAATGGAACGAGTGCTTTGCACCTATGATGTTGATTTCCTCATGTTAGCGTCTGAAATAACTGATCATGCAGGAATTGTCTTTGCTTCTCAACAGAAAGCCAGTATTGGCGGTTGGGTAAAAGAACTGCGAATACTACACGCTCGACTCAGCGCGGAAAACGCAGCAGGACAAGTAGTCTTTTTATCAATGCGCTAGAGGTACTAAAGTTATGCAAATCACTGTTACGCTCAACAACGAGAAGAAAACACTCGACGTTTCGCCTCACGAACGCCTTTTGCGGGTACTGCGGCGCTATGGCTGCTACAGCGTCAAGTTTGGCGACGAACATGGCTACAGCGGCTCGGATACCGTTTTGCTTGACGGACAACCCGTCAATGCGGGAACGATGCTGGCACTACAAGCCGACGGTCACACGATCACCACGTTAGAGGGGATCGGCACGTCGCGCAATTTGCACCCGTTACAGCAAGTGTTCATCGAAACAGGCGCGATTCAATCCGGCTACAACACACCTGCTCAACTTCTATGCGCCTATGCCCTGCTGCAAAAGAATCCCAACCCGACTGAAAGTGAAATCCGCGAGGCGCTGGCGGGTGTACTTGACCGTGAGACAGGTTACATCAAGCCCGTACAGGCGATCATGCGGGCGGCGGCGATTCTGCGCGGCGAAGATGTGCCGCCTTACGAACCGCTCCAACGAGCGATCCCCGCGCCGCCCGGATTATTCGATACGCCAATGGATGATCTATTCGGTGGGAGTGATCGCGGCGGCGACATCCTCACGCGGATAGCCCCCGCGATCATCGTGACGCCGCCACAAGTCGCACACCTGAAAACGGTGGGCAAAAGCGAACCAAAAGTCGATGCGGTCAAGCTGGCGGCGGGGAAACCCGTTTATACAGATGACATCGACATGCCGGGAATGCTCCATGCCGCGCTGCTGACATCGCCGCACGCGCACGCCCGAATTACGCACATAGATACAAGCCGCGCCAAAGCCCTGCCCGGTGTCCATGCCGTGCTGACCTATCAGGATGTGACGCGGGTGTATTATGCGTCGGGCGGGCAAAGCTACCC
>JBBQRJ010000457.1:0-4292 GCA_038214955.1 Aggregatilineales bacterium
AAGATGAAGAGTACGGAAAGCGGTCACATGTACTACACACAGAAGAACCGCCGCAACGACTCTGGACGACTGGAACTGAAGAAGTATGATCCGTTTATTCGTAAACACGTGATCTACAAGGAAACGAAGTAGCGGGTTGACCCGCAATCAAACGCCGTAGTACAATTTGCTATGGCGACCATAGGAGCATGGTGTAATGGTAACACAACGCTCTCCAAAAGCGTTATTCAGGGTTCGAGTCCTTGTGCTCCTGCTTTCACCCCCCCAAACACCGCCTCATTTGAGCGGTGTTTTCATAACAGGACGGCGATCTGCCGAGGAGAAACCAGCCCATGTCAGCCGATAAAACTGTCGGGGAGCAAAAAGAAGGACAACCGCGCCGCTCTTTGTTTGCGCCCCAGAAAAAGACTGATCCTAAGACGACCCGCTCGGTGACTTCGACGGGGAAAGCGCGGGTATTGAACACACCGACCCGTAAGCCTGTCAAGGATAATGAAGAAGAACCCAAGCAGGTACAACCAGAAGGCAGCATCGTCACGCGGACAACAACAGGGCTGCGCGACTATTTTGAAGGCGTCCGTTCGGAACTGCGTAAGGTCACATGGCCTGACCGTGAAGATACGCGCCGTTTGACGATCATTGTGTTGGTGGCATTGGTGGCGACTGCGATCCTCTTGGGTACAATCGTATTGATTTTCACGCAGTTGTTCGCCGCCGGACTCGATAACCCGGTGATTTTGATTGTGTTTATGCTGGTTGCCGCCGCTGTTGGGGTTGCGATCAACCGAATGCAAAATCGTCCTTCAGGCTTTCAGCGTTAGCAAGGCAAAGTGATGGCGAAGAAAGACGAAAAGAAAAATAAAGCACTTGATGAGGGAACGGATTATGATCCCGAACCTATATATTTGGACGATCAAGCCCCTGTAGCCAGCGAACCGTCTCTTCTCAATGAGGATGGACCCCCACGAGGCTCGAATGAGAAGCTGTGGTACGTCGTTCACTGCTATTCGGGTTATGAAAAGAAGGTTTGCCAAGCCATCGAACAGCGCATTGGCACGATGGGAATGCGCGATAAGATTTTCGATGTGATTGTGCCGACAGCAGAAGAAATCGAGATCAAGGATGGCAAGCGGCGCACGGTTGAAAAGCGCGTGTTTCCCGGTTACATCCTCGTAGAAATGCGACTCGATGAAGATTCATGGTATGTCGTGCGGAATACGCCCGGCGTGACTGGCTTTGTCGGGATGGGCAACGACCCTACGCCGCTGCGTGCGGAAGAAGTCAAGCAGATTATGCAGCGCATGTCTGAGGATAGCCCTGTCATCAAGATCAATTTCAAGGTTGGGCAGAAGGTACGCATTATCAGCGGACCCTTTAACGATTTCCCCGGCACGGTTGCCGCCATTGACATGGACAAGTCAAAAGTCCGCGTGATGGTGAACTTCTTTGGGCGCGAAACCCCGGTAGAACTGGACTTCATCGAAGTCGAGAAGATGTGAAATTAGCAATTAGCAATTAGCTTTTAGCAAAAGCAAAAGCAAAAGCAAAAAAGCAAGCACCTGACGCCGTAGAATAACCCCACCCCCGACCCCTCCCCGAATTCAGGGAGGGGAGAAGCGTAAAAAGTGCTACGATTCCAGCGCATCAGCGATCAGGTAGCTCCGCCAGACCCTATAGCCCAACCTGCCGTAGAAACTCAACAGATCAGTCCAGCCAATGACGCATTGACGCACGCCGCGCTCCTGTAGAATTTCGGATGCGCGGGCGACCAGCGCCAGCCCGATCCCCTGCTCACGGTGTGATTCCGCGACCCCAACTGCGCCGATTGACCCCATATCGTCACCGAGAATTTGATGCCATACCGCACCGGGGTTGAACCCCTGAGCGGACGGTTGTTCGAGCAGCAGACTGCCCACTACCGTTGATCCGTCCCACGCGGCTAAAATCTCGCTGTATCTGCCCTCGCCAGCAGTCTTATCGAAGAACTCTGCCCAATAATCGAAATGGTCGCGCTCAAAGGCTTGGACGGCGGGTGCTTCCTCTGGCGTGGTGAGCCGAATGTCGATGTGGGCGACTCGTTCCAGTGTGCCGGGGGGAGTCTGGTAATCGACCAGATCGCGGGTGAGATCGTAGTTGGGATAGGCTAAATTCCACCCGCACGCTTGAAAAAACTCGACTGCGCCGGAGGCGTTCAACGGGACGCCACACCAAAAATATTCAGCACCTCCCACGCCTACATTGATCGCGGTGACGGCTTTGCGGCGCAAATGATCGACGGCGGCGGCGTGCAGAGCCGTGCCAATGCCGTGACGCTGATCCTCCGGGCGCACCATGAGCAGCGGAATCCCGGCTGATTTTCCGGCGGCATGGGTTTGGCTGGCGACGAATCCGACGGGCTGACCGTTCTGTTCTGCGATGAAATTGTCGCCCTCTTGATAGGGAACAGCGCCGCTGATCATGCGTTTGAGGAAGTCTGGCGAGAGCAGCCACGACGCGCCTAATGTCGTCTGCCAGAGCGCATAGACCGACTCAAAGTCGGAGGCTTGATAGGGGCGAATGGTGTAAGTCATGGGATACCCGTTGATTGTTTACCCTCGAATGTTGCCTAGTATAGCCGACGAAAAGCGAAGGGTTTATTATGGAGCGCGAGTCGTGTATAATTCATCCCCGTAAGGTCGAAGTAAGGGATAATCACACGTCAACGACCCCCGGTTAAAACCGGGAGCATGAAAATGCTCGTGTTGACCAGTCTCAGTGCCGCAAGGTGCTACGTTATGTCGGTCATGATACCTACGGATGCGTGCCAGTCTGTAGCTCTATCGTTCAGCATTAAACAGCATGAGGGTCTAATGCAGTGTGTTGAGCAGAACAAGCCGAGATAACTTTGACGAGGCAAACGTGACCCGTGCAAGCGGAGTAGGTTGGGCAGTTTTCCAGAGGTAACTCAAAAAACTGCCTCCCTTCGGGGAACTATCGCTGATGTTAAACGAAAAGGAGGCAAGACGGCATTCCCCACCTGCTTAAAACCGGGTGTCCCCTGCCGTTAAATTCTATGGCGAAGAAGGTCAAAGCAATCGTCACCCTGCAAATTACCGCAGGGAAGGCGAACCCCGCGCCGCCCATTGGTCCGGCGCTGGCACAGCACGGTATCAATTTGATGGCGTTCTGTAAGGAATACAATGCGCGTACATCGGCGCGTATGGGCGAGATCATCCCGGCGGAAATCACCATTTTCACCGATGGCTCGTTTAAGTTTGATCTGAAAAGCCCGCCGACCACCTATCTGATCAAGAAGGCGGCAGGGATTGACAAGGGTTCAGCGACGGCGCATACCGTCAAAGTTGGCAAGATCACTAGGAAGCAAATCCGCGAGATTGCCGAAATCAAGCTGAACGACATGAATACCCGCGACATGGATTCTGCAATGCGCCAGATCGAAGGATCAGCCATGCAGATGGGCGTCGAGGTCGTTGAATAGTTTAACCAAGTAGGTGGGAGGGCGATTTAAGCCCGTTGCACCACCGGGAGAAAAACAATGCCTGAACATGGAAAGCGTTACGAAACGTCGATCAAGTTGTTTGATCGCCAGCAGTATTATTCGCTCAAAGACGGTGTGGGTTTGGTCAAGAAAATGGCGAATGCCAAGTTCGATGAAACCATCGAAATGCACTTTCGCTTAGGAATCGACCCCCGTCACAGCGATCAGCAGGTACGCAGTACGGTACTGCTCCCCGCTGGTCTGGGTAAGACCGTGCGCGTCCTCGTGTTTGTTCAAACCGACGACGATGCGCGTATGGCTCAAGAAGCGGGCGCGGACATCATCGGCAATGAAGAAGTGATGAACCGCATTTTGAAAGAAAATTACCTCGACTTCGATGCGACGCTGGCTATTCCTAGCGTGATGCCGCAAGTGGGTCGCCTTGGTCGTATTCTCGGTACACGCGGTTTGATGCCGAACCCGAAAGCCGGTACGGTGGTTCAGCCGTCTGATCTGGCGAGTGCCGTGCAAGAACTAAAAGCGGGTCGCGTGGAATTCCGTAACGACAAGACCGGGAATTTGCATGTCCCCGTTGGCAAAGCCAGCTTCTCTGAAGAAAAGATTCTCCAGAACGCACAGGCGATTTTGGACGCGGTCAACCGCGTGAAACCCGCCGCCGTGAAGGGGATTTACATCCGTCGTGCAACATTGACTTCGACCATGAGTCCCGGCGTGCGCCTTGACCTGAGCGTCGCCGCCAATCAGCCTGTGTAGGTTTGATTTCCTGAAAGAAGGGGCGGATTCAAAGCGAATC
>JBBQRJ010000458.1:0-4280 GCA_038214955.1 Aggregatilineales bacterium
GGGTCGGGGGTGGGGTCAGAAATAACGATCTGCGTAAGGTGAGTTTCTACTTTTAACTTTCGACTCTCGCCTAGTCTAACGATTCCCCTACGCTGTGGAAAGGTGAGTTGCTAAAACTGACGCTATCTTGATACAATTCCGACGATTCGCCTACGGCGAAAATTATAGGGAACGGTGAATATTGCAACACTTTGGGCAAATTTTGTCCCTGCGAAAGATGTTCACACCCTATCCAGTACGAAGGGAGACTCCCGTAGCTCGTGGGGTTAACCATAGTTGAGAGAAAATATGCAGCCTCTAAAGACTGTCCGCATTTGCTTCTTACTCGCGCTCACATTCATCCTCTTGTCGGTCACAATTAGCGTTTACGCACAGGATCAAGGTTTCGACACGATTACCAACGCTGACGCCTCGCTGCGAAGTGGTCCCGGCGTGGAATGGCGGCGCATCACGATTGTTCGGACGGGTACAGCGATGCGTCTGGATGGTCAAGCGTTTACGGGTTCGTGGGTGCGCGGGATCACCTCTGCCGGCGAAATCGGCTGGGTGCTGTCGAGCAACCTGAACATCACGCCCGAACAGGCAGCGGCTTTGCGCCCGGTGTTGATCGAAGAACCGTTTACGCTGCCGCCCCCCGGTGCGGTGAATCCCCCCGCAGCCGTTGATCCCATCGCTGCGCCGCCCGCAAATAACCCACCACCCGCGAATGCCGCGCCTGTACGCGGGTTCAGTTACGGCGGACACGTCGCAGACATGGGCGCAAATGCGGTTGCTCAGATGCAACGGGCGGGTATGACGTGGGTCAAACGGCAAATACGCAACTTTGAAGACCCAACAGGCGCGATCAATCAAGCGCACGCCAACGGATTTAGAATCCTGCTTGGCATGGTCGGTCATGTCGATCAAGTCATGAATGATGGCTACATCGACAGTTACGCGGGCTGGCTGGCAAGCGCGGCGGCGGCAGGTGCAGACGCGATTGAGGTGTGGAACGAGCCGAATATTGACCGTGAATGGCAAGCGGGGCAAATTAGCCCGGTACGTTACACCGAAGTGCTGCGCCGTTCGTACAACGCGATCAAGGCGGCGAACCCCGGCACGATGGTGATCAGTGGAGCGCCCGCGCCGACGGGCTATTTTGGTGGGTGCAGCGTTAACGGCTGTGATGATAACCGCTTCATCGCGGGGATGGCGGCAGCAGGGGCAGCAAATTACCTCGACTGCGTGGGCATCCATTATAACGAAGGCATTTTGCCGCCCAGCGCCACCAGCGGCGATACACGCGGCAACAGCACCCACTATACGCGCTACTTCTGGGGCATGATCAACACTTACACGGCGGCATTCGGTAGGTCACGCCCGCTGTGCTTCACCGAACTGGGATATGTATCGCCGGAAGGCTTTCCGCCGCTGTCGGGCGGTTTTGCATGGGCGCAAAACGTCACCGTCGCACAGCAAGCCGCATGGCTCGATTCAGCGGTGTCACTGGCAGCGAACAGCGGGCGCGTGCGCTTGCTCATCATCTGGAATGTGGATTTTACGAATTACGGCGATGACCCGATGGCGGGTTATGCGATCATCCGTCCCGGTGGCGGCTGCCCCGCGTGTGATGCGCTGGGCAATTAAGGGGCGAGACCCCACCCCCGACCCCTCCCCGAATTCAGGGAGGGAAGGAAAGATCAAACGACAACGCAAAAACAAAGCGTTGTCACATTCAATTCAAAAATCGCCCAAGCGCGATTTTTGAGAGAAGTTTAGTGAAAGGAATACGCATTGAACGTTAAACCTATAATGGCAGAGGATACCTCAAATTTGCCCGTGACTCCCGCTTCACAGCGGCGCGGTGGCGGAGTCGGCTGTTGGATTACCGGGATCACGACGTTGATCGTCGCGGGAATCCTTGTCGGGGTCGGCTTGCTTTTGCCGCCTTTTAGTCTGGCGGATCGGCTGCGCGGCACAAATTATGCCATGTTGAGTGCAGATGCCAATGCGGTTGCAGAAGGCGATTTAACCGTAGCAATCTACGGGGACGAAAATGGCAGCGATTATGGGCAGAACTTCGGCGTATCGCTGCAAACTGTGCCGATGAATACGTTTCTGGCGGGCGATTTGACTGCCGGATCGTGGATTTCGGATGCGCTGGCGTCCGCGCCGCCGACTCTGGCAATCCAGAGTGATGTTTATACGATTCGCACGACGGGCGAATCACCGGAAAATGTGACCCTCAGCGTCACGATCCCGCCGGGTGTCGATACCGATTTACTGAATTTATACACATGGGACACCCAACAGAATGCATGGCGGTTCGTGCCAGCACAGCCTATCAGCGGCGCATTCGTCACCACCGTTACCGATGTGCCGGAGCATGTGGCGCTGTTCCAAGCAGCCCCACCCGATCAACCGCGTGTGTTGGTCAGCTATGATGTGTCACAGGTGCTGTCTAGCGAGATCGGGCAGTTGGCAACGTTCGTCGCGCCCGCTGGCTTACAACCCTCGCTCGATGGGAAACTGGTCGGCACGTTAGGTGCGGGCTTTGACCTGAACGCGGGTTATCTCGTGACGCCCGCGCTTCGCAATTATGCCGATCCCTTAGCGACTGACCCGCAAACGGTCAGCGCCATTTTGTCGAATAACGGGTTACGCGCCGAACATGCCTTGCAAGTAGCGGCTTTCGCCAGCGGTGGCTATGACGGTGTGCTGATCGATTACCGCGATTTGCCCGATGACATGCGCGAGAATTTCAACCAATTCATCACCTATTTAGGTCAACAGTTGGATCGAGTCGGCTTGCTGCTGATCGTGACTGTCCCGGCGGCGGAAAATGTCGGCGGTGAATGGCAAACAGGCGCGTATGATTGGCGCGTGATCGGGGATGCGGCGGACTTTGTGCAAATCAACCTGCCGACTGACCCTCGCGCTTTCGAGACGGGTTCAGACCGGATTGTAGAAGCCATGTTACGCTGGACAGTCGGTGAAATCAGCCGTGAAAAACTGGTGATCGGTTTGTCGGCGCTGTCACAGCGTGAAATCGGCGGGACGTTCTCCCCGATTGGCTTTGACCAAGCCCTCTCCGCGTTGGGCGATGTATCGGTAGAAGCGCAAACCAGTGAAACCGGAACCATTGACCCCGGCGCACCGATCATGGCGAGTCTCGATGGTTATTCGGCTGCCGCTGGCACCGAGCCAAGCCTCGCGGGGACGTACATCGAATATATGGACGCCAACGGGTCGCCCGTCGCCCGTATGTGGCTGACAACACCGGACGCGCTGCGCTATCGCATGGATAAAACCATCCCGTTCGCCTTGAGCGGAATCGCGTTTGAGGATTTACTCAGCGGCGGCGTCGCTGGCGGCGTGACTCAAACGATTATGGATTACAAATTGGCGCTCCCCGATATGCCGGGGGCGAGTGAATTGGCGCTCCGTTGGACAATTGAAGGATCGGACGGAAGCGTATTAGATACGGTCACGACGGGTTTAAATGACCCGCTCGTCGCTACGATCAACGCGCCAGATGGCAACTACGCGATCAATGTGGAAGTGTTGGGCGGCGAATCGAGCAATGCCGCACGCGGCGGCGCGGCAGTCGCCGTATTCGCGCCCACGCTCACCCCGACGCCCCTGCCAACCTCAACGCCCACACCGACGCCTGCGCCCACCGTGCGGGCAGTGGCACAGGTTCAACCCGGCGCGGGCGCTCCTGCGGGGGGCGGTGGCGCAGCAGTTCGACCCGGCGCGGGCAGTATCGCCGTTGGTAACTTCGAGTATGGCGGACACGTCACCAGCACGGGGACTGGCGCATCCGAAGCCATGCGGCGGGCGGGCATGTCTTGGATGAAAATCCAACTCCGCTACAGTCCCGGTGCTGATCCGGGAATGGCGGCGGGTCCTATCGGTGAGGCACACGGACGCGGCTTTAAAATTCTGCTCGGCGTCGTCGGCAACCCCGGCGATCTCGCGGGCGGCGGCGCGGGCTACATGCAGCAGTTCGCCTCCTTCCTCGGCGGAGTCGCCGCACAGGGACCCGATGCAATTGAAGTGTGGAACGAGCCGAACATTGACCGTGAATGGCCCCAAGGACAGATCAGCGGGGCGACTTATGCCGAAATGCTGCGCCTGTCGTATCAAGCGATCAAGGGCGCAAACGGCGGTGTCATGGTGATCAGCGGCGCACCTGCCCCAACGGGCGCAGAAGCCGCCTATCCGGGTCGCGTGGTCAACGATGATCGCTTCATCAATGAGATGATGGCAGCAGGGGCGGCACAATGGATGGACTGTCT
>JBBQRJ010000459.1:0-4245 GCA_038214955.1 Aggregatilineales bacterium
CACTGAAGGCTTAAAACGCGGGCAAGTTGGAACGATTGTCGAAGAATGGCAAACCGATATATACGAGGTCGAATTTGCCGACACCAACGGCGTCACCTATGCCATGATCGCCTTACGTACCGATCAACTCATGATCCTCTACTGGTATCCTGACTCAGCCCGTCAAAGCGTATAATTCGTAGCAAATCGGGAGCAGCAACCATGCATATCATGATGGTTTATATTCAGGTCAAACCGGAATTTGTCGAAGCATTCATTGAAGCCACTTTAGCAAACGCACGCGGCAGCAATCAAGAAGCGGGCGTCGCACGCTGGGATTTCATCCAGCAAGCGGACGATCCGACGCGCTTCTGCCTGTACGAGGTTTATCACTCAAAGGATGCGCTGGCGGCGCACCGCGAAACGCCACATTTCCTCACATGGCGCGACGCAGTGAAAGAGATGATGGCAGGTGAGCGCACGCGCACCGATTACGTCAACCTCTATCCGACAGAAGATGACGCATGGTAGTCTGTTCAACTAAATTCAAACGCTCTATCGCTTTTTAGCGCCATGCCTGATACGATTCTCGAAAATTGCACACGAGGATTTTGAACATGGGTGAAAAATATCAGGCGCTCGTCCATCACCTGATGGATATTCGCAATATCAACCGTGCCGAGGCGCTGCTCGGTTGGGATCAGCAGGTCAATATGCCGCCGGGTGGCTCGAAAGCCCGCGCCTCGCAAATGGCGACCCTTGCCCGCATCGGTCACGAAATGCTGACCGACGCACAAACTGACCTCATGCTTAAAGAGGCGCATCTCGAAAACCCCGACGCGCCCTATGACTCCGACGAAGCCAGCATGATTCGTGTGATCCGCGAAGATTACCGCGAAAATACGCGCATCCCTGCCTTTTTAACTCCTTGAAGCGAAAGTCCTAAAACGGCGCATCTGCGTTATACTCGGTGTGACGCCTTACCGAAGTGTGAATTGGACAGGATACACTTTGACTCCATCTGCGCCGCTGCTCACGCCCGCTAAATTCGTCAATCAAGGTCTGTTTTCAGATCACTATCTGACCGACATTGTGCCGAAAGAGATTGAGAAGGCATTTGCCGACTGGCACGAGCCAACTCTGCATCTGCGAGTCGGACAAATTCAGGCGGAACTGCGCGACCTGCTAGAGGCAATTCAGCCGGAACAACTGGACGAGGCGCAGCTTGAGGAACAGTGGATTAAGCCTGTGTTGGAGCGATTGGGACAGCACTGGTCGGTACAGGTCAAGATTCGCTACCGTGACAAGCATCGCAAACCGGACTATGTGTTCACAGCCACCGATGCTGATGCCCGCGCCTTGACCAACCAGATTTACGATCCGCCGCAGTTGACGCACACGCTGGCACTGGGTGATGCGAAAAAGTGGGGCGCTGATCTAGATCGTTCCGGTGGGCGCGATGAACGCAACCCTAGCCAACAAATTGATGAATATCTGCGCTACAGCGAACTTCAATGGGGCATCCTCACCGATGGGCGCTGGTGGCGGTTGTACGAACGGAGCAGCAGCAAAGACAACCATTACTACGCCGTTGATCTGCCCGCGCTGCTGCGTGCCGAGAAGGTGGACGACTTCAAATACTTCTACCTGTTCTTCCGGCGCGAGGCGTTCGTCAAAGGCGCGTGGCTTGACGCGGTGCTGCAAGGCAGCGTCACCTATGCCGAGCAGGTCAGCGACCAGCTTGAGGAACAGGTCTATGACGCGCTGGAACTGATCGCACAGGGATTTTTAGACTACCGCCGCAATCGCCTTGAGCAAGAACCGGCGACGCTGGCGCTGGTTTACGAGCAAAGTCTTGTGCTGCTCTACCGCTTGCTGTTCGTCCTGTACGCCGAGAGTCGTTCTGTCCTACCGATGGAAGAAAACGACCTGTACAAAGAAGAATTGAGCCTGTTCAGCATTCGCAATGAAGCGCGGGAATCGATTCACTTCCGCCCCACGCGCACGGATCGCGGCGTAGACCGCACCCATTTTTACACCCGCTTGAGCGACCTGTTTTTCATCATCGATCAGGGTGATCCCGAATACAATGTCTCGGCGTACAACGGGCGCTTGTTCTCCGCGTCGGAATATCCCTTTCTTTATAGTAAGCATGTCGGGGATGCCTACCTTGCCCGCGCCATTGATAAACTGTCACGGGTCTATGACCCCAAGAAACGCGAATGGGTGTTTGTCGATTACCGTGACCTTGATGTGCGACACTTAGGCGCGATTTACGAAAAGCTGCTCGAATACCAGCTCGAAATTGCCGCCGAACCGTTGGCGCTGAAAGACGGTAAATATGCCCCTGCCAAAACAGGCGAAACGAGCGTCAAACAGGCGGGCGAAGTCTACCTGAAAACGGGCAGCAACGAGCGCAAGATCACAGGGAGCTACTATACGCCCGATTACATTGTCGGGTTCATCGTGCAGCAAACGCTTGAACCGCTGCTCAACGAGATTACGCGCCCGTTTTTGGATGCAGCGGGCGAAACTGCCCTTGATCGGGACGGCTTGCGTCGGGCGATCCTCAACCTGAACGTGCTTGACCCCGCGACGGGCAGCGGTCATTTCATGGTCGAAGCAGTCGCGTTCATCGCCCGCTGGTTGACGCGCTGGAATTTGCAGCCCGCCGACATGGAAGCGGGAGAGGACGAACTCACCTACTGGAAACGACAGGTCGTGAGCGCGTGTGTCTACGGCATTGATGTCAACCGCCTTGCCGTTGAACTGGCGCGGCTCTCGCTGTGGTTGGCGACAGTTTCGCGGGGGAAACCGCTCTCGTTCCTTGACCACCATGTCAAGCACGGGAATGCGCTGGTCGGGGCGCGGCTGGCAGAGATCAGCGCGGAACTAGATCGCTCCACGCGCAAAGATCAAGCGGGACAACTGGCGTTATTCGGGGAACGCGCCTTCACCGACGCGGTGAGCGATGCCGTGAGCAAGATGAGCGCCATCGAAACGGCGATCCCGACGGTGGTTGCACAGGTGAAAGCTCAGGAAAAGACCTACGCGCAGTTGGACACGGCGCTTGCCCCGTTCCGGCGCTTGGCGCATGTGTGGACGGCGCGACATTTTGGCTTGAGCCTGACGGCGGACGGCTGGCGGGCGGTGTATGCCTATCTGGTCAACGGGGACGCGGACAAGCAAGCCACCGCCGAACCGATCATCGCGGCGGCGGACTCATTGCACGAACGCTACCGCTTTTTACATCCTGACCTCGCCTTTCCAGAGGTATTTTTCACGCCCGAAGGACAGCCGCGCACGGATGGCGGCTTTGACGCGGTGATCGGCAACCCGCCGTATGTGCGCCAAGAACGGATTCAGCCGTATAAGACGTATTTGGCGAATGCGTATGCGGTTTACAGTGGAACGGCTGACTTATACCTGTATTTCTTTGAGCGCGGCTTGACGTTAGTCAAACCGTCTCGACGGGTGGGCTATATCACGTCTGGCACTTATATGAATAGCAACTCGGCACAGGGATTTCGGCGTTATATTCATGAGAACGCCGCTTTTGAGAAGGTTGTCAATTTTGGCGAAAACCAACCCTTCAAGGGCGCTGAAATGGTGTACCCAACGATTGCTGTGTTGTTAAAAGAGAGTGCCACTTCTACCTTTCACAGCCTTTTTGTTGAAGGAGCGTTGCAACGCGATCAATTGGAGAACGCCATGCTGTCCCCCATGATCGAAACATCGGCTGATGTGATCGGAATGGATGAATGGCGTTTTCAATCCGTTGAGTTGACACGCCTTTTTCAAAAACTCACAGGCGGCAAACAAAAATTGAATCAAGTGGTTGAAGGTAACATCTATCGTGGTGTTGTGACAGGATTCAATGATGCCTTTATAGTTGATGCTCAAACCCGTGACCAGCTAATTCGAGATCATACTTTAAGTGCAGAGATAATAAAGCCAATACTGCGGGGTGAAGATTTGCGCCCTTGGTATCAAATTGACTCAAATCAATTTTTGCTGTTTACACGACGTGGGATAGATATTGATGCTTATCCGGCGGTCAAAACATGGCTCGAAAAGTTCCGAGCGTCACTTGAACCTAAACCCGCTGATTGGGATGAACGTAAACAAGGGACATGGAAAGGCAGAAAAGAGGGTTCGTATCGTTGGTATGAAATACAGGACAATATTGCTTATTTCGCTGCTTTTGAAAGCAACAAGATTTTACTTCCTGATATTGGGAAACTCCCTCGATTTTCTTGGGATGAG
>JBBQRJ010000460.1:0-4240 GCA_038214955.1 Aggregatilineales bacterium
GTTGTCGGCGTTAACCCGAACGTCCATAACAGCGCCGTCGTGCCTGTGCCAAGCGCAAGGCGCGTGCCATCGGGCGAGAAGGTCATATGCAGAATGTCCGCGTTTTCCGGCTCAAACTGATCGATCTGCTGGCGACTTTGCCAATCCCATACGCGCACAGTCCCATCAATGGACGCCGAAGCGAGGCGCGTCCCATCTTCTGAGAAGGCGAGTACGCTGATCGCTTGGCTGTGCGCGTTGATCGTCACGAGCGATTGACGCTCGAAGGTGTCCCACACTTTGATCGTGCCATCCGTGCCGCCAAGCGCCAGCCAACCCGTATCTGCATGGAAAGCGGTCACAACCGCGAACGCGGGATGCGCGTTAAACGTGTTCATCTGCGATCCGGTCAGCGCGTCGTAAACATCGGTCACGCCAGCATCGGTCACACCGTACAACTCGGTTTTGTCGGGGGAGTAGTACACATGGATCAAATTACCGCGCCCCGTGTAGAAAAACGGTCTGCCCGTGAGCAAATCCCACGACGCCAGTTGATCGACGTTGAGCGCCGCCAGCGCCGTTGAGTCGGGCGAAAGCGTGAAATCAAACCATGTAGCGACCACATCTGGCGGATCAAGGCGACCCAAATAGCGGATCGTTTGCACGTTCTCCAGCGTGATCGGAACGTCGCCCGTCGTCCATGCCTCCCCTGTCGGGGCGGTGAGTGTCGCCGGGTTACGCGGGGCTTGTGTTGGCGTTGCGTCTGACCCGCACGCGGCGAGAATCAGCACAATCACGATTATCCACGCTCTGTGAGGTGACACAAATGCGATTTTTGTTTGCCCCCCTCCCTGAATTCGGGGAGGGGCAGGGGGTGGGGTGATCCGTATCATCCCTCGAATGATCCGGCGAAGATTTCCATGTTGCCGACGTACACGCCGTAATCGAGGATTTGCTGTAAGCCGCATTCTCCCTCGAACGGCTCAACCTGACCGTTGTCGTTCAGGTCTGTACCAGAAACGAGCGCCTGTGCCAGCACCGTAGACTCAACCAGATCATCGTGTGCCACTTCTATATCAGATGCAGCGAGGATTTCTGTTTCCAGCGCCACCACTTGATCTTTCCACTGGTTGGCATTGACCGTACAAATACGGATCAATTCTGCTTGGCTTTGCACCAGATGATTGGTTTCTGGCGCGTTGATGGCGACGTTCAATCGTTCCCAGATGGCGTTCAACAGCGTCAATACGCCGAAACCGCGACCCGGATTTTCGCCGCGCCCGTTGCCGTCGTAATCGACTTGTGTGCCATTCAAAATGTTGATGGTGTGTTCTGCATGTTGACGCATACTGCCGACGCTGTTTGCCCCCGCCGCGAGTCCTGCATGGCGGGCAGCGATGCCGGCTTCGGCAAGCGCACCGTTAATCAAACTATCATCCATGTCGAGCGAAGGTTCTTGCGTGGCGTCTCCTGTAGGCAGCATCGCCACCAGAATTTCACTCAATGCCTGAGCTACTTCTACCGGAACGTGACCACTGTAAGCGACATTCTCCGATGGCGCATCGCTGACGCCCTGTTCACGGGTGATCAAGAGGGCGTTGTAGCGCGTCGGCAGCGCAATTTCCTGATCGGTCTGGTAAGTCAGTGCGCCGTTGCCCAACCCATCAATATTGACTTCGCCTAACGACAACAGTTCGCCGCTGGCAGTATTGGTCAGCCATGCAGCGTATATCTCGCCTGTAGAGGGGACGCGCACGTTTTCAAGCCGGAGATTGAGCGTATCGCCCAGTGAATTCGTCGTACTGAAATTTGCCTGACCATAAATCGGTTCGCTTGGCGTCGGCATGATCACCACTGGCGCTTCCATTTGGAACCCGCCCGCTTGGAGTGTACCGGGCGGCGCGATCAAAACATCTGGTGGGCGGTTTTGATTGACGACGATCAGCACCACAACGACCAACAGGATAGCGATGATCGCAAAGCCGCCGAGCAG
This sequence comes from Aggregatilineales bacterium, assembly GCA_038214955.1. Classification (GTDB taxonomy): domain Bacteria; phylum Chloroflexota; class Anaerolineae; order Aggregatilineales; family Phototrophicaceae; genus Flexifilum. Next base: position 1,973 of record JBBQRJ010000460.1, read on the forward strand.
CACCAGCGGATTTGTCCCCGGCTGTGTGATGATCGTTGTATTCGGGGGATACATCGTTCCCGGTGGGTATGTCCCCGGCGGATACTGTCCCGTTCCCGGTGGATAAGGGGGATAGACGCCCGTTTCTGGCGGTGGCGTATTGGTTGCTGACTGGGTGGGTTGGTTAGCTTGCACCATTCCCGGCGGGAAAATGTAGGTTCCCGTTGAAGGCGTGTTGGTGGGTTCGCCGCGTAGTGCGCGGCTGAGGTCTTCTGCGAAGGCGGTTGCCGTCGAATAACGCTCCTCGGCATTTTTAGCGAGAATCCGGCGCATCACATCATCGACGCCAGCGGGCAGCGCGGGGTTGAGGTCGCGTGCAGGCGGGATCGGCGCACTCACATGTTTGAAGACCACCTGCATCGGCGTGTCCGCGAGATAGGGTTGTTTGCCTGTGAGCATCTCGAACACGACGACTCCAAGTGAGTAAAGGTCGCTCCGATTGTCCAGTACCAAACCCTGTGCCTGTTCGGGTGACATATAAGCGGGTGTCCCCACCAATCCCCCCGTCACCGTGAGCGATGATCCGCTCGGAGACCCTTCGATCAACTTGACAATGCCGAAGTCGGCAAGCAGCGCATGTCCTTCCCGATCTAGCAGCACATTATCGGGTTTGAGGTCACGGTGAATCACGCCCTGACGATGCGCGTAATCCAGCGCCCCGGCAATCTGCTTGATCATGCGATCTACTTCTAACGAAGGCATTGCCCCGCGCCGAACGCGGTCATGGATTGAGCCACCTTCGATGTACGCCATGACGAGATACAAAACGCCATCATCGTCGCCGTAGTCGTACAGCGGGAGGATGTGAGGATGCTGCAACCGCGCAATTGTGCGTGCTTCCAGACGGAAACGTTCGACAAACTGGTCATCTTGACCGGGGTGCGGTGGCAGCACTTTGATCGCTACATTGCGATCAATATCTGCCTGATGCCCCTTGTAGACGGTTGCCATGCCGCCATGACCAATGAGCTGTGTGATCTCGTATTTGCCGAGCTTTTGTCCGACCAATGAAGCTGCCACGTTGTCAATCCTTTAAAGCGCGAATGCTTCTTCTAATTCATCCCGAAGGCTTACGTAACTGAGGTAGCGTGAGCGGTGAATTTTGCCCGCTGTAACAGCGCGTCGAACAGCACAGCCCGGTTCATTGCGATGTTCACAATCACCGAAACGACATTCTGATACGTAGGGCGCAAGTTCGCGGAAATAAGCGTCCAGTTCTTCTGGTTCGACATCCCATATATTGAGCGTGCGGATTCCCGGTGTGTCTGCCAGATACCCGCCCGTCGCTAACTTGACCAGTTCGCTGTCACGGGTGGTATGCATCCCTTCGGATGTGCTTTGGCTGACGCTTTTGACCGCACGTCCCAATCCCGGCTGCACGGCGTTGAGCAAACTACTTTTCCCGACACCCGATTGACCTGTGAACACCGATATTTTACCGCTCAAACGCTCGGTAAGTTCATCTACGCCGATCCGTTGTTTAGCACTCGTGTAGATCACGGGATAGCCCATTTCACGATAAGGCGCAAATTGCTTATCGACAGCATCCCGATCTGCAATATCAATCTTATTGACCACAACGATCAAATCGGGTATGCCAGATTTTTCACCCACGACAAGAAAGCGATCCAACAGTTTTGAACTGGGGACGGGTTGTGTGGCGGCAAAAACGAACAGGGCTTGATCGGCATTAGCGATGATGACGTGTTCGCGCTCTGGCGAACCTGCTCCGCGACTGCCCTCTGTGCGTAACGCACGTGAGATCACACTGATGCGTTTTCCAACTTCCTCGACCAAGCCTTTGTGATCTTCATCGTCCAAGATCGTAATCCTGACCCGATCTCCAATCGCGGCAATGTCCGAGGCTTGTGCATCTTCTAGCAGTCGCCCTCTTAAGCGGCACATATAGACCGCACCGTCACCCACTTCCACCCAAAAGAAACCGCTCTGTTCCTTTACCACTAAACCTTGAAGTTCCAATCACACCCCCACAGTTACACTATCTCTGCTGTTATTCTACACAAGTTCGCATGTTTCTGATGTTTTATTAATGATTTCGATAATTTTACACCCCTTGTCATGTGTGGCAACGGAATTATTTCAAACCTGTATGGGGTGTGTGCTATCATAGAAGGGTTCTTGAAGCCTGTGAGGTTTTGTCGTGCAAAACGAGTTGGAATCCACCCCTGTAGAAGTGCAAACTCCCATCGTCGAAGTTTCACCCCCTGT
>JBBQRJ010000461.1:0-4212 GCA_038214955.1 Aggregatilineales bacterium
GCCATACTGACGTTCCGGTTACGTGCGTCGTCCGGCGAAATTTTGCCGCGCCACGAGAACCTGCGTCAGGTCGAGCCGAAGCAACCCGCCGAATAAGGGTATAATGGGTGAGATGCATCACGTTTTATGGACTAGGCGAGATGGTTGAGCAAACGATCACTGAGCAGAAAATTTATGTCTCCGTTGACGACTACATGGAGCATTACGCGCACCTTCACTATGAATGGGTAGACGGGGAGTTGATCAAGATGTTTGAGGAAACAATCCCAACAACTGAACAGAAAATTTATGTCTCTGTTGACGACTATATGGAACATTACGCGCACGATCACTATGAATGGGTAGACGGGGAGCTGATCAAGATTATGCCGGGTTCGCTGCTGCATCAGAATATGATCGCATTTTTGCTGCAATTGTTGAATGCTTATTTCGCGTTCAATAAGATTGGGCAAGTCATTTTTGAATCTTTTGTGATGCGCTTAGATGCTTTCCCTAACCGCCGCCGTGAACCCGATTTACAGGTGATTTTGAACACGAATCCCGGACAACTTACCGAAACGTATATGCACGGCGCGGCGGATATTTGCATTGAGATCGTGTCACCGGAAAGCGGCGAACGCGATTACGTGGATAAAATGGAAGAATATCAGGCGGGTGGCGTGCGCGAATACTGGATATTTGACCCAAAGCGCAAAACGCATCGCTTTTATCGCCTCAATGAACGCGACTTATACGATCTCTTACATCCCGACGCCGATGGCAATTACCAAACGCCTTTGCTGCCCAACTTTACGCTCAACGTCCCGACGCTGTGGGCTGACCCGCTGCCCGATTTACTTGCGATTGTCGAATTGGTGCGTGCCATGTTTACAAACACGCAAGGGAACTCGTAGACAACAAGCGATTCCTGCATCATCTAAGGGGAAAAGGAATAGGCAAAATGGTTGAGCAAACGATCACTGAACAAAAATTTGATGTCTCCGTTGACGACTACATGGAGCATTACGCGCACGATCACTACGAATGGGTAGACGGGGAGTTGATCAAGATTATGCCGGGTTCGCTGCTGCACACCACATTGATGTTTTTCCTTGCACAAGTTTTACACGCCTATTTCTCATTCAATGAGATTGGACGCATCATAATTCAACCCTATGTCATGCGTCTGGATAACATCCCATCCCGCCGTGAACCCGATTTACAGGTGATTTTGAACACGAATCCCGGTCAGCTTACCGAAACGTACATGCACGGCGCGGCAGATATTTGCATTGAGATCGTCTCCCCAGAGAGCATCGAGCGCGATTACGATGATAAGCTGAAAGAGTATGAAGCGGGTGGCGTCCGTGAATACTGGATATTTGACCCCAACCGCAAAAGCGTACAATTTCATCGCCTCAACGAGAGCGGCACCTATACACACATTCGCCCCGACGCCGAGGGGACTTATCAAACGCCGCTGCTGCCCAACTTCTCGCTCAACGTCCCGACGCTGTGGGCTGACCCGCTGCCCAACTTCGTGCAAATCTACGAGATTGTCAAAGCAATGTTTGCAGGTTAGGCGGGCAGCGTGAAGTAGAAGCGGCTGCCCGCCCCGAATTCGCTTTCTACTGCAATTTGCCCGTTGTGCAAATGCACGATGCGGCGGCAAATCGACAAGCCTAACCCCGTGCTGCCCTCATCGCCTGTCGGTCTCGTGGAAACGCGCTGAAACTCTCCGAATACCGTGTCGATTTCGTCTGCCCGAATCCCTTGCCCGTGATCGATCACCGAAAATTCGACTGTGCTTTGCACTCGCGTCGCCCGTACCATCACCAACGTCCCCCCATGCGAAAACTTGAAGGCGTTGCTCAAGAGGTTGTTGAATACCTGCTCAATGCGGCGCGGATCAAAGGTGATCGGGGGTAAGTTCGCTTCAACTTCTGTCACCAGTTGAATCCCTTTTTGCTCCCCGATACGCCGATTGAGCTTGCAGAGTCGCTCGATGAACGGCGCAATCGTGACCGGTTCGGGGCGCAGCGTCAGCTTACCCGCTTCAATCGCGGCGATGTCCAGCAAATCATCGAGCAGACTCAACATTTGCTGAATCGTCTCGCGGATAATCACGATAAATTCCTGAAAATCTTCGGGTCGCGCCAATGGGTGCATCAACAAATCGGTGAAGCCTTGCAGTACGGTCAGCGGGGTGCGGAGATCGTGCGCTGCCATGCCTAAAAACGAGTCTTTCTGCTGGTTGAGTGTTAGCAAACGCCCGTTCATCTCCTCAAGTTCGGCGGTGCGTTCTTCAACGCGCTTTTCTAATAGGGTGTTAGCTTGCTGGAGTTCTTCAAGCAGTTTGCGATTTTGTACCATGAGCCGATACCGGACAAACGCCTCGCGCACGATGGTATCCAGTTCGACAGGGTCCCAGGGTTTAGCGATGTAGCGGAAAATGTTGCCATCGTTGATCGCGCTGATCACCGCCTGAATATCGGCGTATCCCGTCAGCAGCAGACGGATCGCGTCGGGATAGTCATTCATGATTTTGCCAAAGAACTCCGCGCCGTTCATCCCCGGCATTCGCTGGTCAGAAATGATCACCTGTATCGGCGTTTCGGTCATCAGGTGCAAACCATCTTCGGCGCTGTGTGCCGTGTAAATATCGTAGTCCCGCCGGAACTGACGGTAAAGCGCCTTCAAAATTTCGTCTTCGTCGTCGATGATGAGCAGTTTGCCCCGTTCGGGTAAATGGTTTGTCACCCTATAAGTCCTTTGGTAGCCGAATAGTAAAGGTTGTACCGACCCCCGGCGTTGATTCTACGCTAATCTTTCCCCGATGACGGTCATGGATAATTTTGTAGGCGATGGTCAAGCCTAAACCCGTCCCTGCGCCGACGGGTTTGGTCGTGAAGAAGGGGTCGAACATGTGCGCGATGACCTCTGGAGTCATGCCTTTGCCTGTATCCGTGAAGGTTAACACGATATGCTGCGGCTCATCCTTGCCCCGAATGATGAGCGAACCGTGTCCCTCAATGGCTTGCGCGGCGTTCACAATCAGGTTGAGAAAAACCTGATTCAATTCGGCGGGGTAACATTTGATCGCGGGGAGATGATCTAGGTCAGTCGCCACATCCACGCGATTTTGCAGTTCCAAACGGGCGATCATCAACGTGCTTTGGATGTTTTCCGATAACCTGATGATTTTCAGTTCGGCTTCGTCTAAACGTGAAAACGTGCGTAACGCTTCGACAATCCGACGGACGCGCCCTAAACCGTCAATGGATGCGCCGAGCAGATCGTCCGCATCGCCCTGCAAGAAATCGAGATCGCTCTCTTTGCGGATGATTTCCGCCGCTTGCAGCGTGTCGGGGTTGGAAACAGCGCGGATCAATATTTCGAGTTTATTGTACGCGCCGAATAGGTCATCGAGTGAGCGGCGTAAGCTGTGTAAGTTGCTGTTGACGAACGAGATCGGGTTGTTGATCTCGTGCGCGACTCCCGCCACCATTTGACCGAGCGCGTTCATTTTCTCCGCGTGTACCAGCATGGCTTGCGTGGATCGCAGTTCGGCAATTGTGCGCTCTAGTTCGCTCGTGCGCGTGACCAGTTGTTCTTCGGCGCTTTTGCGACTGCTGATGTCGGTTTGAATACCGACGAAATGCGTCAACTTACCGTTGGGGTCAAAGACAGGCGACGTGAACAGTTCGTTCCAGAACAACGATCCGTCTTTACGATAATTCCTCAGGGTGATAGTACAGTTTTCGCCGCGTTGGAGCGCGTTTCGCAGCATCGTCAAGCCGGGTTGGTCGCGGTCATCACGCTGCAAAAAGCGACAGTTACGCCCGACGACCTCTGGCACGGGGTAGCCCGTGACGTGTTCAAACGCCTCGTTGACGTAGATCAACGGCAGGTTGGGGTCAAGCGCGTCTGCAATGGTAATTCCACAGCTTGACGCCGACATCGCCCGGTCATGCAGGCGTAATTCTTCCTGAATCCGCTGAATATTGTCAGAAAGTGTAGTCATGGGATTGTTTGTCTAGATCATGGTTCGTCTAAAGGGTCAAGGTGAGCCTTACATTACTCACCTTACGTAGGGGTGTCAGTTTGACCCCCACCCCGCTCGCTGCGCTCGCCTCCCTCCCCCGAATTCAGGGGAGGGCGCAAACAGGAGTCTGCTTGCTCCCCTCCTCGAATTCGGGGAGGGGTCGGGGGTGGGGTCAGAAATAACGATCT
>JBBQRJ010000462.1:0-4211 GCA_038214955.1 Aggregatilineales bacterium
TTGACCCCCACCCCGCTCGCTGCGCTCGCCTCCCTCCCCCGAATTCAGGGGAGGGCGCAAACACGAGTCTGCTTGCTCCCCTCCTCGAATTCGGGGAGGGGTCGGGGGTGGGGTCAGAAATAACGATCTGCGTAAGGTGAGTAATTACGCAACATTACTTTTTACTGTCGCTTGGTTTAGCGAAAATGATTCGTCCGGTATCGCGGGTGATCAGCTTGGTAACTTCCACATAGATCGTGCGATCCATGAAAGATGCGCCACCCTCGACAATGATCATTGTGCCATCTTCGAGGTAGCCAACCCCCTGCCCCTGTTCTTTGCCGTCCTGCAAAATGCGAAGCGCGAAACTTTCACCGGGAATGTAGGCAGAGCGTACAGCATTCGCCAGTTCGTTGATGTTGAGGACAATTGCCCCGTTCGCTTTCGCCACCTGATTCATGGGGAAATCAATTGTGAGGATGGGCGCTTTCAGCTTGACCGCCAGCGCCACCAACTTATCATCGACTTCCGGCACATCTTCGATGTCTTCTTCGATGATTTTGAACAAGACGTTCGTTGACCGTTGCAGATCGTTGAGGACGCTCAAACCGCGCCGCCCTCGCGCCCGCCGCTGTGCGTCAGATGAATCTGCGACGCGGTGCAGTTCCGAGATGACAAAACGCGGCACGACCAGCGTCCCCCCCATAAAACCTGTGCGGGCAATATCCACAATGCGCCCGTCGATGAGTACGCTGGTATCGAGCAAAAGCTGACGCTCTATGCCCCCTTCAGCGTTTTGACGTTTCAGCCCGATCCCTAACCAATCGTTGAGGAACAGCCAGATTTCCCGTGATCGAAGTTGGAAAATCGTGGTCGTCAGATAGACCGCCACGATCAAGACGCCGGGAGGCAGCAGCGTGCCGAGCGGTTCATCGAACTGGGAGAGCGGATATGCCGCCAGCAGCCCGATCACCAAGCCGAGGAGCAAGCCCATGAGCGCCGTAAACAGCACTTCGATGGGCATTTCGTTGACCACGCGGCTCACGACTCGAATGGGGCGAACCGTGATCCACGGGGTGAGGACTAAACCGAACAGAATCCCGACCAGCGCGAAAATAAAAGAGGTCGCCAGTTCGGGAAGGACGAAGGCGGTAGCAGCAGTTAAGCCGAGCCGCGCACCGATCAGTGCAAAGATCACCATGCCGACCATGCGGGAGGCAAAATCAATGGACATCGGGACTCCCTAAAAAATCAACTTTACCCAACCGAGAGGCGCGTCAATGAGTGGGACATGCATCAGGCGGGCAGCTTGGGGTGTGAAACAAATGTGCTACTTAACCGATATTGTATAATAAAACGATATTAGCACGATTGAGGGGTAAGAGCAAAAAGGACTGAGGACTGAGGTGAAAGGACTGAGTTAAATGCAAAAAGGGCGAGTTGGTGAAAATCTTTCTCAGCTTTGCATTTAACTCAGTCCTCAGTCCTTCTTTGACTCAGTCCTTATCTTTACGGATACTTCCGGCTCAACATACGGGCATAGGGAATCGTCTCGCGGATGTGGGGCAAACCGCACACCCATGCGACGGTACGTTCGATGCCGATGCCGAATCCTGCATGGGGGACGCTGCCAAACTTACGCAGATCGAGATACCACGCATAATTTTCGGGATTGAGTCCGATGGTAGCGATCCGTTCGTCCAGCAGTTTGGGATCGTAGATGCGTTCGCTGCCGCCAATGATTTCGCCGTAGCCTTCGGGCGCAAGCAGATCAACGCTGCGGCATACTTCCGGGCGTCCATCGACGGGCTGCATGTAGAACGCCTTGATCGCCGTCGGGTAGTGGTAAACGAAGATGGGGCGCTCGAACATTTCTGCGAGTGCCGTTTCGTGCGGGCTGCCAAAGTCGTCGCCCCATTCAATCTTGAGGTCGTCTTTTGCTTCGCCTTCGGGCAGCGTGGCGTGATGTTTTTGCAGACGTTCAACCGCTTCATCATAGCTGATGCGAACGAACGGCATTTGAATCGCTTCTAGCTTGTTAATGTCGCGCTCGATCACCGCCAGTTCGGGGCGATGCTTCTCCAACACCTGCCCGACCACATAGGCGATCATGTGTTCTTCGAGCGTCATGAGTTCTTCAAGCGTGAGGAACGCCGCTTCGGGTTCCATCATCCAGAACTCTTGCAGGTGGCGGCGCGTCTTAGACTTTTCAGCGCGGAACGTCGGACCAAAACAGTAAACCTTGCCGAACGCCATCATGTTCGCTTCGTTGTACAACTGTCCAGTTTGCGCCAGAAACGCGGGTTCGCCATGATAATCAATCTCGAACAGCGACGTGGTGTTTTCGCCCGCTGTGGGCGTGAGGATCGGCGTGTCTACCAGCAGGTAGCCGTTCATATCCATGAAATCGCGCAGCGCCTTGATGATGGTGGCGCGAATCCGCAAGATCGCCCATTGGCGGCTGGATCGCAGCCACAGATGGCGGTTGTCCATCAAAAACTCGACGCCGTGATCCTTCGGGGTGATCGGGTATTCTTCCGCCAAACTGATCAGCGTGAGGTTCTTGATCCCCAACTCAAAACCGCCGGGAATGCCGGGAGCGCGGGCGTCCTCGCGGACTGTCCCCGTCACGGTGATCGAGCTTTCTTGCGTTAGCTTGCCCGCGATCTCAAATTCGCCCTCCTCCATTTCTTTCTTAAAAGCGACACACTGAACAATCCCTGTGCCGTCGCGCAGTTGAATAAATTGCAATTTACCCTTATCGGTGCGGTTGTACACCCACCCTTTGAGGGTTACTTCTTGTCCCACATAGTCGGCAATTTGCCGGATGCTGATGTCAGTCACAATTAAAACCCTTTACTCCCACAACGCATAATCCTAGTGGGGAGATTATAATCGTTTTAGGGAGATTTCGTATGCGCCTATTACGTCCATTGTTGATCGTCTGCATGACGCTGATTTTGCTCACGGCGGGGGCATAAAGATTAATGCGTTGCAAACCGAACCGCGTAAACCGCCGTTACTATACGGATGCAGTGCAAGGCTTGGGACAGCCCCTCGTTGAAAAAAGGGTGGAATCACGCACTTCATAGGAGAACGGCGAACATGGGAATGCTGCTGCTGCTACGCGCTGTGTTGATCGCTTCCTTCCTGCTGGTGGCATTGGCGGCGGGCAGCGTCTATTTCGCCCAATCGCTAGATGATTATCGCTGTCTGCTGCTATATGACGGTTATACCGTTGCGCCGATCACCTATGTACTGGATACGGAGCGCGGTCAGCTTGCAATAGATCGGCGGGAAGTCCAGCGCCTGTTTGCCACAACTTCCCCGAATGGACGTTATAACGTGGGCTTTGTGCAGCGTTTGGGCGAACGGGCGACCATGACTCTGCAAGTGGAGGACGGCGACACCACGCGCATTGTACAAACGGGGATTGACGGCACTAGCACGTCAGACGGCTATCATCAGGTGGCATGGGCGCGGGACAGCAGCGCCTTTGCGTTTATGTGGCGTGATGAGGCACGGCGGCGTTACCTCACGGTTGGCAGCGCGGACGGCACAATCCGCCAGACGATTCCCTACATGCGCTCCGTTGACAGCCACCCGACGTTAGACCCTGTGACGATTGCTGGCTGGTCAGGCGATGGCAACTATGTCGCCGTGTCTGAATTTAGCAATGTGCGTAGTTTCTATCACTTTTTCGACGCGGATACCCTCGTTGAGCAGGTGACACCGCTGGATGATGTGCCGATCTTGTACGGCGAACTTTCCCCATCGGGCGATCTGGTTGCGGCGATCACGCTGGATGAAGGGGGAGCGGCAACCCTGAATATCATTTCAATCAGCGGCGGCGTTGATCCGATCCAAATTCCGCTGACAGTCAGTGCGCTGTTATGGCAGGTGTCGTGGTCGCCTTCCGGTGATTTTCTGGTCGTCAAGCGCATTTCTGGTTGTCGAACCACCGCCTGTCTTGAGGCGGGCTGGCACTTTGATTTTTATCGGTGGGATGGCACAACCGATGCGCTCACCGCCACCCAACGCGGGATAGTGCTTCCTAACAATCCCTCTGCGGTTTTGCCCGCCATGTGGAACGGAGATCGCTGGGTATGGGCAGAACGTATCGGAGACGCGCTGACTTATAACCTCAGCACATTGGATATGAGGACGGGCGCACGCGAAACCTTGATCACCAACCTTGTCGAAGATTATGCCGATGATATGTTTTACGTGCC
>JBBQRJ010000463.1:0-4210 GCA_038214955.1 Aggregatilineales bacterium
ACGTCGGGAAAGATTAGCCATTTAAAAACCTCCGATAAATTTGACATCACACGATGTGATGTTATTGATAGTATCGCACTTTACTTATGCGCTAGATGTTTCAAATTACACTTCTCATTTCTTTATTATGTTTGACATAACTAGGCGCAGTTAGAATTAAACAAGTTCTTCGCTCACTCTTCTTTCAAACCGTTTTTTGCAAATATGTGTATAAGATGAGGAAAAATAATCCTATGAGTGGAGTACCATCGCATCGTGATCGGGCAGCAGCGTCTCAGCTTGGCGCACCGCCTTCGACAGATAGCCGGACAAACCGACGACGATCCCAAGCGTGCCGGACAGCACGAACATGAGTCCCATACCAGCGCCAGCCCCCACACCCACCAGACCGCCGAACACGCCCACCAGCGCCCCGCCTTCACGCAGGGCGGGTTCAAACACGCGATCCGCCAGCGGACCCGCCATCAGCATAGCGATAGGCGCGGAAATCTGTGCAATCGTGCGCCGCGCTGAAAAGACGCGCCCCTGCACATCGGGCGCGACCTTCGCCTGCCAGATCGCCTGATTCGAGCCGTTGAGGATAGGCATAATCGCGTGCAGATAAAACGACGCCATCCCCCACATGAAGATATTCCGTCCAATGCCCATCAACACTTCACCGAGCAGACTCGTAGCGATCATGCTCATCAATACGCCGTGTACACGCCGCTTGGGTCCGCCCCATGTGCTGAGGAGCAGTCCGCCCAGAATGCCGCCAATCGCACCAATCGACTGCACCGTCGCTAACACGGTCTCATCGCCGCCGGAGCGTGACAGCAGCATGGGCGCAAGGAGGACGGCGCTAAAGGTTGCTGTCAGGTTGAGGAAAAAGAAGGTCATTTGCAGCCCTAATAGACTGCGCCGTTGAGCAATGTAGCGAAAGCCGTAACTTGCCTCTTGGAGCAAACTACCTTTGCCCGCCTGTCCCGCTTCGCTGACTTTCGGCGTGGGGATATGTACGCTCAAGATCGCGCTGATCGCCACGATGAACGTCACAATGTCGAACAACATCACGCCGCGCAGCCCGACAAGCGCCAGTAATGTGACCGCAAATGCGGGGGCGATGACGCCCGACAGCGACTCGGCAAGGCTGATCATGCCGTTGGCTCGACCATACTGTGCTTTCGGAATGAGAACGCTAATCGCAGCAGAATACGCGGGCCACTGGAAAGAGGCGAACACCCCCGCGATTGCCCCCGCGATGTACAAATGCCAGATTTGCAAATTGCCCGCGCTGTAGAGCAAAAATAGCACGACAGTTGCCAAGCCGCCGCCTAAATCGCTCAGCATCATCACCAAACGGCGATCCCAACGGTCTACCAGCGCCCCCGCAATCGGACTCAAAATGATGCCCGGCGCGAAACCGAAAAACGCCGTGAGCGCCAGCGCAGTTGCCGATCCGGTCAATTCATATGCCCAGACCGTCAGCGCAAATTGAGTCATTGCCGAACCCAACAGCGAGACGACCTGCCCCGCCCACACGCGCATAAACGTCCGCATAACGTTTTCCCTTATCACTCACCTTACGCAGGCTGTCAGTTTGACCCCCACCCCGCTCGCTGCGCTCGCCTCCCTCCCCCGAATTCAGGGGAGGGTGCAAACAGGAGTCTGCTTGCTCCCCTCCTCGAATTCGGGGAGGGGTCGGGGGTGGGGTCAGAAATAACGATCTGCGTAAGGTGAGTTATCACATTGGTAAGAAAATAATTGGACTACTTTACCGTGTTTTGAACGATTTTGAGGTAAACTCTGCTGATGTCTTTACGAGTTTGAGGACTTGATGCCAGCTATTCATAAAATGACGCTGCGTGTTCGGCATTACGAATGTAATGCTTATGGGCATGTCAACCAAGCGAACTATTTACGTTATATGCAGCAAGCCGCAATTGACGCCTCTGCGGTGGTTGGCTACGATGAAGCACGCTATACAGCGATGGGAACCCTCTGGTTAATCCGCGAAACCACTATTGAATATTTGCGCCCCCTCGTCTACGGTGACTCAATCGAGATCAGTACATGGGTGGGCGATATTCGCCGCGTGCGTTCTCGCCGTTTCTACGAATTTCATCTTAGTGGGTCGGGAGAGTTGGTTGCAAAAGCGAATACCGATTGGGTGTATCTTGACCGTGCGACAGCCCGCCCTGTCAGCGTCCCGGATGATATGATGCTGGCGTTCGCGCCCGATCAACCCGACGCCGCGCCACGAGAGCGTTTCCCTGCCGCGCCGCCCCCGCCGCCGGGAATTTACAGCATGAATCGCATCACCGAATGGCGTGATATTGATTCCGCCGGGCATGTGAACAATGCCACCTATTTCAATTATATGGAAGAATGCGGCATTCGCGCCGCCCGTGATGTCGGTTGGGAAATGAATCGGATGCGTAACGAGGGCATGGCAATTGTCGCCCGACGCCATCGCATCGAGTATCGTCAGCAAGCCTCATTAGGCGAAGAACTCACCATCAGCACCTATCTGTCTGACGTGCGCCGCATGAGTGCCATACGCCATTACATCATTGCACGCGCCACGGACGGCGCGGTGTTAGCGCAAGCGCAAACCTTGTGGGTATTTTTGAACTTGAATACCGGGGGTTTGCTGCGCGTAAACCCCGACTTTATCACTGATTTCGCTGCCACTATCGCGGAGGGCTAAAAACAGAATGCGGATTATGATTACAGGTGGAACGGGTCTCATCGGGAATTATCTTGCACAAGAACTGGGCAACGATCAGCATGAGATTATGGTGCTTACCCGCGACTCTCAGCGTACCCGCATCCCCGGTGGGGCAAACGGTATCCGTTGGGACGGACGCACGTCGCGTGGTTGGTACGACTTGATCAACAAAGACACCGTGATCATCAACCTTGCGGGCGAACCCTTACGCACATTTCGTTGGACGGAACGGCACAAAGCACGAGTCCTCGGCACGCGCATCGAAACTGCCCGCGCTGTCCTGAAAGGAATCCACGAAGCGCCGGAAAAGCCGCGCCTGTTGATTCAGCCGTCGTATGTCGGTTTCTTCGGGAATCGCGGTGATGAAATCCTCAACGACAAAAGCGCACCGGGAGAAGGTTATCGCGCTGATGCATGTAAAATTTGGGAGCGTGCCTCGAACGGGGTTGAGGTTCGCCGCGTCATTTTACGTATGGGGCATGTCTTGAGTCCGCGTGGCGGGCTGCTGCCGGGAATGCGTTTCGCCGCACTACTGGGCGGCAAACGTTTCGGCACGGGTGAACAGTATATGTCGTGGGTGCATATCGAGGATGTTCTTAACACCATTCGTCATGTCCTCAATACAGACACAATGAGCGGCACGTATAACGTCACCTCGCCGAGTCCCTCGACCAATCAAGAATTCATGGACGCGCTGCACCGTGTCAGCCACTTCCCCAAGTTGATCAATGTGCCAGACTGGATGATCAATGCCGTGCTTGGCGTTGATCAAGCGTCGGTTGTCATGGACAGCCAGCGCGTGATCCCCGAACGCCTGATGGCAGAGGGTTTCCGCTTCAAATACGATGATGTGGAATGGGCGCTGCGTCAACTGCTGCGGGGGGGTGGGCGCTAACCTAGACGCTGAAGACACCTCACCCTAAATCCCCTCAGCCGAAAAGCCGCCTCACCCCCAACCCCTCTCCGAACGGAGAGGGGAGACAAGCACACTCGTCAAGTTGAAAACCGGACACGCTGTTGCGTTTCCCTACGAAACAAGAAAGGGCGATCCTGTACAGGATCGCCCTTTCTTGTTCTACCTACTGCGAGGGTGTGACCTTTCGATCACACCCTTTTTGAATCCTAGCTGCCTTCTTCTGTGCCTTCAGGAGCAGGGGCTTCCGGTAACACTGAAATGTCCGGGATTCCACCGCCTTCAATCAAATTGGCGCTCACATCAAAGACTGCTGCACCACTCCACGGGCTGTAACCACCTGCCGAACTCCACGCCTGTACCCACCAACGATACTGACCGTCGGGGAGGTTCAAGCCGGGGTTAACGACGCAGAAGTTACCCGCGCAAACTGATTCTTGATACCACACATCTGCCACGTGACCGTTAGGACCCGCAACCCAGATGTAGTACCAATCGCCACCCGCAACCGGATTGAAGATGAATGACGGGCTGCCACTGTCGATCATGCCCATCGGCGCAACCTGAGTTGGCGCGACTGGCGGAAT
>JBBQRJ010000464.1:0-4206 GCA_038214955.1 Aggregatilineales bacterium
CGGATCAATCGGCGTGAAACCCTGCGGATCGCTGATGCCGTCATAGGTCGCGGTCATGAACGGGAGCGCCCCCTCACGGCGCGGGTATTCGGTGATGTTTTGCGCTAAACCCGCCGCTTGCAGTTCTTCCCACATTTGAAAGGGCGCAAGCGTGGCGATCAAGGTGGCGGGGTGCGGTGGCAGAATCAACAGCACGTCGCCGTTGAGGACACGATGCGGACGATCCCACAACAGCGACTCGAACACGGCGACTTCCCCATCAATCGCGGGGTTGTCGCCGTGCGTGAACAGCAAAATCGGCGCGTCGGGCTGGTACGCTACGTCCCGCGATTCGCGTAGAATGCTCGATAAGGCGCTGTTGGGCGGGCGGTTGATCGTCGTGTAGTTGAGGGTACTTACGATTTGCGTAGACCAGATCGACGCGGTGAGGATGACCACCGCCGTGTTCATGAGCATGGTTTCAAGTTTGAGGCGGGTCATGCCCGCACCGACGATCAAGGCGACGGCGGGCAGCGCGATCAACTGATAGTGAATCAACACGGGCGTGCTGTGCCGTAGGAACGTCAGCGGGGAGATGAGCAAAAGTAAGAGGGTGAGTTCCGCGAGAAGCCGATCCGTTGAAATGGGATTGTAGGGACGCGATACATCGCGTCCGTTCATGTTTTGATTAGCAGCGGACGCCATATATGGCGTCCCTACAAAAAATAGACTGCGGAATCCGATCAACCCGTTCATGAGCAGGACTCCCGCCAGCAAGGGCGCAAACGGATCGCGCCGGAAGGTGTCGTATTCCCCTTTGCCGAGATAGCCCCAATCCCAATTGACCGCCAATCGGATGAGGTTGCCGAAACTGTCAAAGGTGTACGAGACTTCCCCGCCCGCCACTGACCCGAATCGAGCCGAGATTGCAGGGTCAATCACGGTGATGTAGTAGAGGTAAGGGAGCGCCAGAATCAGCGCCGCCGCGCCGCCGAGAATCACGGGAAGCAGTGACCGATACCAGCGCAGCCGAATGAACAGATAAAGCGTGCCGGGGATCAACGCTGCGCCCGCGAAATGCACCTGTACGACGCTCAACCCGACGAATACGCACGCGCCAATCGCCAGCAAACGCACCCGCCCACTGCGAGTTGCCGCGAGGTATGCCAGCCATAACCACAACAGGGAGAGCGGCGCAAGCAAATTTGGCTGCCAGATGGAGCGGGAATAAAAGACGGCGTAGGGGGATGCTGCCAGAAACAGCGCGGCAATCCAGCCCGCCCACGCGCTCCATTTTCGCGCCAGCGTCCACACGCCGATCACCGTGAGCCAGTTCAGCGCGGACGTGAATAGAGTCGCCACGAGCGGATCGCTTGAGAGGCGAAAGGGAAGCGCGTAAATCCACACACTGAGGGGGAGAAACGGGATATTGACCGAGGACGGCTGCCCCGCCATGACGAGTTCGTGACGCATTCGCAGCGCATCGAGGCTGATGCGTGCCTCATCACCCGCGAACGAGTTCACGCCCACCCACCCGAAACGGAGCGCCGCCGCGAGGATCAAGATGGGGACGAGCGCGAGAATTTCTAGCTGTGTGCTGCGTTTCAGGGTGATTCGCTCCCAAGCAACCTCGCCCTAATCCCTATCCATAGGATAGAACTTTGCTCGTCTCCCCCTCTCGCTTTTCGGAGAGGGGGTTGGGGGGTGAGGTGAAATCGTTGGAGGCGATTATACCCTACGCTTGGCGAGGTTGATCTCGCCGTCGTCACCAATGGAATAACGCGGCTCATCTTCGACCAGTTCTAGCCGACTTGGACGCCGTTTGCCCTTCGGGGACGGGAGGATCAGGGTATTGAGTTTGTGCAGGTTGATGGCGCTAAAGTGCAGGAAGCGCACACTCGCCATACGCATATCCACCGTGAGCGGCGCGAGAATCAAGACTTCACCTTACGCAGGGGTGTCAGTTTGACCCCCACCCCGCTCGCTGCGCTCGCCTCCCTCCCCTGAATTCGGGGGAGGGCGCAAACAGGAGTCTGCTTGCTCCCCTCCTCGAATTCGGGGAGGGGTCGGGAGTGGGGTCAGAAATAACGATCTGCGTAAGGTGAGTTATCAAATATGGCTTATTCATGAATCTCGAAAACATTAATTGGTTGCAGCAAATTGCAAATGCGGTGTGGCTTGGCGGCGTCTACAGCCTGTTTGCGCTCGGTTACTCGCTGGTGTTCAGCGTGCTAGGTGTGCTGAACCTTGCCCACAGCGCGTTATTTATGTGGGGCGCGATGATCGGGCTGTGGTTCGTGCTGCAATCGGGCTTATCGGTGTGGCTCTCGATTCCGCTGGCGATGGTGGGTTCTGCGATCCTCAGCGTGGCGCTGGAACGGATCGCATTTGCGCCGCTGCGTAAGCGCAATGCGCCGCGTATTTCTCAGTTGATTAGCAGCATCGGCGCGTCGATATTTCTGGTGAGCGTCGCGCAGTTGGTGTTCGGAACACAGCCGCAGCGTTTCCCGATGGGCAGCATTCCTACCGATATGATCGCGGGTTTGCCGTTTCGCATTACGCCGATTCAAGTCATCATTCTGGTGGTCGCACTGGCGCTTGTCACCGCCCTCAACTTGATGATCACGCGCACGAAAACGGGTCAAGCAATGCGGGTGGTCGCTTTCAACGAGAAAACCGCCAGTCTGTTGGGGATAAATGTGGGGCGCGTGTTTTTGATCACCTTTGCGCTGGCGGGCGCGTTGGCGGGCGCGGCGGGTGTTTTGTATGGCTTGGCATATAACTCGATGACGCCATTTATTGGGGAACAAGTCGCGCTCAAAGGACTCACGGTGATCGTTTTGGGCGGCATGGGCAGCATTCAGGGTGCAGTCGTTGGCGGTTTTGCAGTGGCGGCGCTGGAAGTCTTTAGCATCACGCTAGGCGGCAGCACGTACCGCGATGCCATTGTCTTCGCGCTGCTGTTTGTGGTTTTACTTGTGCGTCCACAGGGGTTAGTCGGTCAAAAATCAGTGACGAGAGCCTAAAGAATGAGCGATCCGGGATAAACAATGGACATCTTTCGCAGTATCGGGATCAGCCCTATTGTTTTTCAATTTATGCTCGTCAACGCGATTCTTGGCTTGAGCATTTACCTTACGTTGTACACAGGTATGTTTTCGCTGGCGAACGCCGGATTTATGGGGATTGGCGCGTACACGGGTGTGATCCTCACGCAGAATTATGATCAATCGCTGCTGGTTGCGCTGCTGGTCGGGATGCTGTTGGCAGGCTTGGTCGCCATCCCCATCGGGCTGCCGGTGCTGCGCTTGCGTGATATTTATCTCGCCATTGCCACGATAGGTTTTGGCGAAGTCGTGCGAATATTGATCCTCAACTTTGACGCCATTGCCGGGACGATCACCGGGGAGCGCGTGCGTTTAACTCGCGGCGCGTTGGGCATCAGCGGCATTCCTGTGATGACTCAAATGTGGCATTTGCTGTTGTTCCTGTTCGTGATCGGCTATCTGATCGTGCGGCTGTCGCGCTCACGTTTCGGGCGATCTATGGCGGCGATCCGGCAGGATGAGCAAGCCGCGTCGAACATGGGAATCAATGTCGTGCTGACCAAAAACATGGTGTTTATCATGAGCGCGATGCTGGCGGGCGCGGCGGGTGTGTTCAATGCTCACCTTGTCCGCACGATCACCCCGAACGGCTACGGGTTTAATCAAGCGGTGGATATTCTCGCGTTCGCGGTGTTGGGCGGCACAACGACATTTCTGGGTTCCATCGTCGGCGGGCTGGCGCTGACCGCGCTCCCCGAAATGCTGCGCGTAGCAGAGCAGTTTCGCGGCGTAATCAACGGGTTGATCCTCATGCTGGTGATCGTGTATCTCCCCGGCGGCTTGGTTGACCCGGTGCTGTGGCGGCGCGTGTTCCGCCGTCGCCCACCGGATAAACCTACCCTCCCCGAAAGCGGATAGTGCTATAATCAGCACTTGAACAGGTGAGCGATTTTTAAGGGGACGCATGGTCGCAGTAGAACAACCGCGTGTATTGGTGAGCGATAACCCATATCCGCATCTGAATACGATTTATCACGGCAAAAGCGAAAACATTTTGCCGTTGTTTCGTGCAGAAAGTGTGAACCTGATTGTCACGTCGCCGCCGTATGCGGATCAACGCAAAAGCACGTATGGCGGAATCGCGCCGGATGAGTATGTAAGCTGGTTCTTGCCGATCAGC